>RDYC01000251.1 GCA_004293295.1 Bacteroidota bacterium | reverse complement strand
CCAAACATGGAAAAATAGATCTGGTTAAACATGAGCATCATCCCTTGTTTAAAGGAATTCCTGAGCACTTTAAGGTTACCAGATACCACTCATTAATTTTAAATGGGATAAAAAATCCAATGAAGCAAATAGCCCTAGGAAGCCAAGAAGAATGTATGGCATTGGCTCATAGCCAATTGCCGCTATTTGGGGTGCAATTTCACCCGGAATCATGCCTTACAGAGTATGGTTTAAACATCATTAAAAATTATATTGATTTGGTGAAACAGCCTGTTTAGTTTATTTTTTTGGCTATATTTGGTTGCAAATCGTATCATTTTACATGGATATAGCGATAAAACAAGAGGGTAAATTCAATTACATAGAAGAGGGTGAGGGCGAGGTGCTTCTTTTATTACATGGGCTTTTCGGGGCGTTAAGCAATTGGAAAGATGTGACGCAGTATTTTTCAAATAAGTATAAAGTGGTTATTCCACTGATGCCAATTTTTGAGATGAATATATTAACCCTAAGTGTAGAGGGACTTGCCAACTTTATTCATGAATTTGTAGAGTATAAAAAGTATGACCAAGTAAATCTATTAGGAAATTCTTTAGGCGGGCATGTGGGGTTGGTTTACCAAAAAAAACACCCGGAAAAAATTCGTACCTTATTATTAACCGGAAGCAGCGGACTATACGAAAATGCTATGGGAGGTAATTATCCTAAGAAAGGAGATAAAGAATTCATTAGAAAAAAAGTAGAAATAACGTTTTATGATCCTAAAACGGCAACGGATGAGTTAGTGGATGAGGTGTTTGAAACCGTAAACGACAGAATGAAGGTTTTGCGCATACTAACCATGGCAAAAAGTGCCATACGCCACAACATGCGAAAGGATATTCCTAAAATAACTATTCCGGTTTGTTTAATTTGGGGTAAAGATGATATCATTACACCACCAAGCGTAGGTGAAGAGTTTAAGCAATTGTTACCCAATGCAGAATTGCACTTACTTGATAGATGTGGTCATGCGCCAATGATGGAGCAGCCTGTTGAATTTAATACCATAGCAGCAGCTTTTTACCTGAAGCACTTAAGCAAGTAATACATGATTGCAGAAGAGTTGATATCTGACCACATCATCCCACTAAAAAAAAGTGACTTGTGTGAGGCCGCATGTGATTTTATGATGGCTGAAAACATTACGGTAATGCCTGTGGTTGAACAGAATAAACTACTGGGCTATTTGCATTTAAATAAAGCAGCGAGAGATAAAAACAAAACAGTTGGGGAACAGATGGACACCACTACTTTTTTTGTTTTCGATAAAACACATTTGTTTGATGTGAGTAAGGTAATGCATGATTATGGGGTTAGTACCATTGCCGTGTGCGATGAGTACCAAAATTACAAAGGAGCCATAGCCCTAACAGACTTACTTAGAGCATATACCCAAGATGCTGCCAATAGCCTGCCCGGTGCCATTGTTACCATACAAATTAGCGCCAGAGATTATACCTTAACAGAAATAGCTCGAATTTCGGAAACCAATAATTTTAAGGTTATTGGCATTTTTACCAAATCCTTAGCTGATAATAAATTAGAAGTAAACATTAAGTTCAACTCCACCGAAATAAATACCCTTCTGCACGCTTTTGAAAGATTTGGTTATCAAATAAAAGCGGTTCATCAATTAAGTGAAGTTAGGGGAGGATTAGATAACCGATTTGATTGGCTTATAAAATACATGAATACATGAGGCTTGCTATATACGGTAAGGTCTATAAAAAAGAGTATCAAAAGCAATTGCAGACAGTTTTTGACTACCTGAGCCAAAAGGAAATTGTTTTTTTTGTTGAAGAAACATTTTTAATCCAATGCAAACAAGCCGAGTTAAGGATAAAACAATCGGATACCTTTGATAATTATCACACCCTAAAAAAACTCAAAGCCGACTATGTAATTAGTATTGGGGGGGATGGAACAATACTTGATGTATTAACCTATGTGCTTGATTTACAAATACCTGTTTTAGGAATTAACACTGGAAGGCTTGGCTTTTTAGCCAGTGTTGATATGCAAAATGCCATTAAAGCAATTGACAACTTGGAAAAGGGGCATTACCAACTTGACCATAGGCTAGTTTTACAATTGGAATCTGATATTCAGTTGTTTGAAGGGGTTCAGTATGCGCTAAACGATTTTGTAATCCATAAGAAGGACACCTCAAGCATGATTATCATCCATTCGTATATAAATGGAGAATTTTTAAATTCCTATTGGAGTGATGGGTTAATTATCTCAACACCAACGGGTTCAACCGGATACTCCTTAAGTTGTGGAGGCCCAATCATGTACCCCAATAGCTCAAGCTTTGTGGTTACCCCTATTGCTCCGCATAACCTTAATGTAAGGCCAATTATTGTTAGTGATGAAAATGTGTTATCGTTTGAAATAGAGGGTAGAGCAACCAGTTACCTCATATCTTTGGACTCTCGTTCTGAAACAGTCTCTAATAACGCACAATTGGCCATAAAAAAGGCGCCCTTCTCCTTCAACCTGATTCGTTTTAATGATGATAACTATCTGGATACGTTGCGCAATAAATTAATGTGGGGAGTTGATAACAGAAACAGTTAACAGTAATGTTTCTTGCTTTTAAGAATTAATCAGTTAATTTTGTGGAATCTTAAGACCTCTATGAGTATTAAAAATAAATTGACACTCCTGTTAATCCTATGTTTTTCTGGGATAGTAAAGTCACAAAATATGGACATAGGTATTTTGGCAGGTGGTTCATACTATTATGGAGACGTTGTGAATGGGTTGGATGTAAAAAGCATAGGCCCGTCTTTTGGTGGATTCGTTCGCTACAGATTGGGACAGCGATTGGCCTTGAGAGCGTTTGCAGGTTATGCCAGAGTTCAGGGAGATGACGCAAACAGTACCAGTGATTGGCAAATTGCCAGAAACTGGAACTTCCAATCAACAATTATAGAAGGCTCATTAATTGCAGAGTTTAACTTAAAAGCAGATAGAAATAAAGGGAGAAGGTTTGTAAATCCCCTCATCCCTTACATTTTCGGTGGTATAGGTTTTTTTACTTTTGATCCCAAAACAAATGTTAATGGAACATTTATCAGCACGGCACCACTCAAACTTTCAGGCATTGCTTATTCAACATCGGCCATTTGCGTTCCTGTGGGGTTCGGATTCAGGTATTACATGTCAAAAAGATTCCAACTTGGATTTGAGGTAGGAGCCAGGTATACCACAACCTCTTACATTGATGATATCGCACCGGATAATAGATACGTTGACCCTTCAATTACCACTGACCCTGCCCTAACCAGATTGATTTACTCAAGATCAACATCGGATAAAAATATTGGAGACTTTAGAAGTAAGATGGGCGCACCTAAAGAGAGTTATGGCTCAGGGTTTGTGAATAAGCTCTTACAGAACTCTGATTTTTATTTCATGTACGGTTTAACAGCTTCTTACACCTTGGGTAAAGTTTCCGGTGGCGGATCTAGAGGTGGCCGAGGTAAGTCTTCCGGCAAAGCCATTCGTTGCCCTCGTTTTTACTAAGCATCAGCGCATAAATAACAAAAGAAGCCGCTTACTTAAGTAAGCGGCTTCTTTTGTATTGGTTCAAGCAACAATTAATCATATCCCAAGTTTGGCGACAACCATTTCTCAATATATGAAATGTCTTTTTGCTTGCGCTGGGCATATTCTTCCACTTGGTCTTTGTTAATTTTACCAACACCAAAATACTTGCTTTCAGGATGGCTAAAGTAAAATCCACTTACGCTCGCTGCCGGATACATGGCAAAACTATCAGTAAGGTGGATGCCGGCATTATTTTCAGCATCCAACAAGTCGAATAACAATCTTTTTTCGGTGTGATCAGGACATGCCGGATAACCTGGGGCGGGTCTAATGCCTGTATACTCTTCCTTTATCAAATTTTCATTATTCAAACTCTCATCTTTGGCATAACCCCAAAACTCTTTTCTCACCCGTTCATGCATGTGTTCAGCAAAAGCTTCAGCAAGCCTATCAGCTATTGCCTTTACCATAATACTGCTATAATCGTCATGGTTTTTTTCAAAATCTTCTACTAGCTTTTCAATTCCAATACCAGCTGTTACAGCAAAGCCACCTAAATAGTCAGTGTTTCCGCTTTCGGTGCTGGCAATAAAGTCCGCTAAACAATGGTAGTTTTGGCCTTCTGCTTTTTCCCCTTGTTGCCTTAAAAAGTGAAACACATCTTTTCCATGTTCAGAAGTAAGTTCAATGTCATCGCCAATACTATTGGCAGGCCAAAAGCCAATAACGGCCTTAGCGGTGAGGAGTTTTTTACTGATGATGTCATCCACCATTTTATTGGCATCAACAAAAAGTTTCGTTGCTTCTTTACCAACAATTTCGTCCTCAAGAATTTTTGGGTACCGACCAGCTAGTTCCCAAGTCATAAAAAAGGGTGTCCAATCAATATACCTGCGCAGTTCCTCTAATGGGTAAAGGTCAAACACCTTTACTCGTTTTCTGTTTTTATAATCCTCACGAAAACGGGCATATTCGTCTTTTAATTGCTTTTCAAAAACTATCCTATTTTCTTTGTTAATTAGTGCTTGTGCCACAGGTACACTTTTGCTTGCATCAAGCACATGTACAACCGGGCCACTATAATTTTGATCTATTTTAACAGCTGTATGTACCCGTGAGGTGGTTGCCCCTCCTATAAGCAAAGGTGTATTCATACCTAGTCGCTCCATTTCTTTGGCCATGTGCACCATCTCATCCAAACTTGGTGTAATCAATCCGCTTAATCCAATAATATCGGCATTTTCAATTTTTGCTCGTTCCAATATTTTGTCAGCAGGTACCATCACCCCCATATCCACAATCTCGAAATTGTTGCAAGCCAACACCACACCAACAATATTTTTACCAATGTCATGCACATCACCTTTAACAGTAGCCAATAAAATCTTGCCCTGCCCTCCACCTGCGGCAGCACCCGAAAGTCGTTTTTCTTCTTCCAAAAAAGGAGTTAAATAGGCCACCGCTTTTTTCATTACACGTGCGCTTTTAACTACTTGTGGTAAAAACATTTTTCCCTGCCCAAACAAATCGCCCACCACATTCATACCAGCCATTAGTGGCCCTTCAATAACGTTTAATGGCTTACCATATTTAATTCGGGCTTCTTCAATATCAATATCTATAAACTCAACTATACCTTTAATTAAGGCATGGCTTAAGCGTTCTTCAACGGTACCTTTTCTCCATTCCTCATCAACTACCTTTTCCTTACCCTTACCTTTAACTTTTTCAGCATATTCAAGCAATCGTTCAGTTGCATCTTCTCTTCTGTCTAATAACACATCCTCTACATGAGCCAACAGGTCCTTGTCTATTTCATCGTAAACTTCTAGTTGACTGGGGTTAACAATGCCCATGTCCATTCCGTTTTTAATGGCATGGTAAAGAAAGGCAGAATGCATGGCCTCGCGTACCTTATCATTGCCCCTAAATGAAAATGAAACATTTGAAACGCCTCCGCTTATTTTAGCACCTGGGAGGTTTGTTTTAATCCATTTGGTGGCGTTAAAAAAGTCAATTGCATTGCGCCTGTGCTCCTCCATACCTGTTGCCACCGGGAAAATATTGGGATCAAAAATAATATCACCAGCAGGGAAATTAACCTCTTTGGTTAATATCCTATAGGCTCTTTCTGCAATTTCTATTCTTCGGTTATAATTATCGGCTTGTCCAACCTCATCAAATAACATCACAATAACAGCGGCCCCAAACCTACGTATCGTTTGAGCTTGACGTATAAACTCAGCTTCACCTCCTTTTAAAGAGATGGAGTTTACCACGCATTTACCTTGAACGCATTTTAATCCGGCAACAATAATTTCCCATTTGCTGGAGTCTATCATTATCGGAACCTTTGCAATGTCAGGTTCTGCCATCACCAAGTTAAGAAAACGAGTCATGGCTTCGGCCCCGTCAATCATCCCCTCATCCATATTAATGTCAATAACCTGGGCACCACCCTGCACTTGTTCTCTGGCCACATCAAGTGCCTCATCGTAATTTCCTTCTTTAATTAAACGGAGAAACTTCTTCGACCCGGTTACATTTGTGCGCTCACCAACATTAATAAAGTTAGATCCTTCAAAAATTACCAAAGGCTCTAATCCTGAAAGTCGTAATGTATAATCGTTATTTGTCATGTAAATTTTCAAGAGGCCGCAATATAGTAAAATAGAATGGGGTTTGAATCAGGTTGTTCGTAACCACAATTTACGATTGCTGCTTTGTACCTGTTTTGCTAATGGTAAGAAGACCTAAAAAGGTAAGTAAACCGTTAATAATTAGCATTTCAATGCCAATTTGGTAACCACCCAATAAGTTGGTTGAGAACTGTTGCAGGCAATAACTGAATACCGGGGCTGCAATACACACCACAGGTGAAAGTCGGTCATTTACCGCTTTTTTGGTTAGGATACCAAATGCAAATAGCCCTAATAATGGTCCATAAGTGTAAGTAGCTATATCAAGTAAGATATTGATAATAGATTTATTATCAAGCCATTTAAAGTATAGCACAAATAGTAAAAAAACAGCCGCAAACGTTAAATGAACCGTAATACGTGTTTTACTTTGTTGCTCCTCATTGAGGTTTTTATTTCGGTTCAAGCCTAAAATATCAATGCAGAAAGAAGAAGTGAGGGCCGTTATTGCGCCATCAGCGCTTGGGAAAAGTGCAGATATAAGGCCAATAATGAAAATAATTGAGATAATTGGAGGTAGGTATTGTAAAGCAACCGTTGGAAATAAATCATCTCCCTGCACAGGTAATCCTTTGTCCTGCGCAAACAAATACAACAAACCGCCTAAAAACAGAAACAAGAAGTTTACAACAACCATAATGGAGCTGAAAGTAATCATGTTTTTTTGCGAGTCGCCAAGCTTTTTTACACTAATATTTTTCTGCATCATTTCCTGATCCAATCCGGTCATACTAATGGTTATAAACGCTCCGCCAATAATTTGTTTAAGGAAGAATTTTTTATCCAACGCATTGAAATTAAATATTTCAGTATACCCAAGGCTGTTTAATTGAGAAAAAGCCTCACTAAATCCAATATTTAAGCTACTCATGATATAGATTACACACACCACCAATGCCAGCAGCATAAAAAAAGTTTGCAAGGTATCAGTCCATACAATTGTTTTAACTCCACCCTTAAAGGTGTAGAGCAGTATCATTAACAAAATGAAAACAGTAGTGGTAATAAACGATATTCCCAATGCATCTAAAATAAATAGTTGCATTACGTTAATAACCAAGTATAGCCTTAATGTGGCCCCTAACGTTCGTGATACGATAAAAAGTAAAGCCCCGGTTTTGTAGCTATAAACACCAAACCGCTGGTGCAAATAATGATAAATGCTGGTAAGGTTTAATTTATAATAAAGAGGCAGTAACACATAAGCAACCACAAAGTACCCGATAAAATACCCTAAAACAACTTGAAAATACGTAAAATGGTTGCTACCAATTGTGCCTGGAACACTAATAAAAGTAACACCACTTAATGAGGTTCCAATCATACCAAAAGCAACCAGCATCCAGTTGCTATTTTTATTGCCGATAAAAAACGTATGATTATTGCTGCCCTTAGCCGTGTAAAACGCCACAGAAAGCAGTACCCCAAAGTACAGGATAATAATAGAAAAAAGCAGCACAGGCGACATGGTCACAAATGTATAAAGGATGGGCTATTGGGTAAAATATAATTAGTCACACGAAATGCCACATGTAAAGTATATCAAACAACTTGGTACAAACTGGTACAAACAAGATAGCATGTTTACTTGTGTTTGATAACCAATGTGTTATATATTTTTAATTGAGTTAAGTACCCTTACTCAAATTTGTGGAACAATGAAGAGCAACCCTTGAATCACCAATCGTTGGTATAAGATGAGTAATTGTTGTGGAAAACCACAAATCCATTATCCGATTTCATTTTCGCCCGCATTAAATTTATTAATACCTTTGGCAAATGAATTATCCATCGGCACTAATTGAGGAAGCCGTTAATGAATTAAGCAAGTTTCCCGGAGTAGGAAAAAAGTCTGCCATGCGCATGGTACTTCACTTGCTAAAGCAACAACAACAAGATGTTGTTAAGCTAGGTGAAGCAGTAATTAAATTGCGTACCCAAATAAAGTATTGCAGCAGGTGTGGTAATGTGAGCGATGCAGAAATTTGCAATATTTGTAATAATCCCAAACGGAATCAACATACCATTTGTGTGGTTGAAGACTTAAGGGATGTAATTGCCATTGAAAACACAAACCAGTTTAATGGAATTTATCACGTTATTGGCGGATTAATCAATCCCGTTAGCGGAATAGGTCCCGATCAATTAAATATTGACCAACTTGTGGAGCGTATACAAACAGAAAAAACTACAGAGGTAATTATGGCATTAAGTGCTACCATGGAGGGCGACACAACGGTGTTTTATTTATCAAAAAAACTAAAGAGTTTACCGGTTAATATCAGCACCATATCAAGAGGAATTGCTATTGGTGGCGAATTGGAGTATGCTGACGAGGTAACGTTAGGAAGAAGTATTGCCTTGCGTGTGCCCTACCAGTAAAAGTTAAATACTTCCATTCCATTTACGTACAAACCACTCCAACGAAAGCACAACCATAATCAACATAAACAGCCACTTCAAATCAATCCAACTCCTTAACTCATTGTTTTGGTAAATAATGGGTTTAATCAGCGGGTTCTGTTTAATGGATTGATTCATTTCATTCAAGTTGGTTAAATGAAACAATTTACCGCCACTTTCATTAGCCAATTGATTCAGTAATTGATGGTTGGCAGTTGTTTGAATAAACTCGGCCTGTAATGGTTTTACCATAAACTGTCCCGTAACTTTTCGCTCTGCTGTACCAACAAAGCAGGTGGCTGTATAGTTATAAACACCGGAAGGAAATACTCCGGCATTTAAGGTGTAAGCCTGAGCAGTTTTGGTAAAGCTAAACTTATAATCTTTTCCGGTTGTGCTGCTTATCAAGATGTTTAACTCCGGATTATTGATGAGTTGATAGCTTTCATTATACAATTCTGCATCAAACAGAATTTCCTCATTTTCGTCAAAAACCTTTTTACCGGATAAACGGAGTTTGTTTTGGTCTTTTTTACTGGTGAGGTATTGTATAGAGCTATTGATGAGGGTTGCACTGGTATGTTGATTACTTAATCCCATATCGTGCAAGCTCCATTTCCAAAAACCTTCTCCAAATAAAAAGCCTGACCGACCATTTCCACCCTTAGAAAAAAACAGTAAAGGAAAATCGGTTTTTACATAACCAATTTGTTGCTTAAGCAATACCTCAATTTCTCCGGTTATTCTATACGAACCAAAAGGGCTGCTTAACGGAGGAAACTTTTTAATGACCTCTTTTTCATCATCAGTCAGCGTAAATAAACTAAAGTTATCTTGAACCAACGGTGTTGTTTCGTTTACAGCCCCTCGGTAGCCGCCTATTTGTATAAGAGGTTCTAATTGATTGAGGTAAGCAAGGTTTGTTTGTGCACCAATAACATAAAGTAATGGGATATTCATTTCCTTAAGTTGCTTAATCAAGTTCACACCTTCTCCGTTAATTCCGGGAAGCTGATGCAGAATAACCAAATTATATTGGTTAGGGTTGTCAATCGTTTCTCCTTGAGAAAAAATAGCACTTTTCACAGCATAGTTCTCATTTTGTTGAATACTTCGTTGTAAAGCACTTATATCAGGGTGGGGAGTATAACCAAGTAACCCTATTTGTTGTTTGCCATCTACTACCTGTATAAAAACATCTTTGTTATTATTGGCTAAACTTACTTCATTTTTTAACGCAGAAAGCGAAACAATATAATGCTGTGTGCCATTTTCTGTTGCAGTTATATTGGCGTTAATGGTGTTAAAGTAGTTTGCGCCAAGTGTAATAGGTTGTTTAAAAATTACAATACCATTCTTCGAAACCTGTAAAAGGGCACTTTCTCCTTCGGCAGCATAAGCAGCTACATCAATTTGTATAGGGAAGGTATTTCCTTTAAATACAATGTTGTTTGTGCGCACATTTCTAATCAGTACATCTTTACGCTGAATGGTATCGCCTAAGGCAATCGGGTAGATGGGGGCTTTAATTTGCTTAACAGTTTGCAATGGGTTTTCACCTTTGTTGTATAATCCGTCAGTAGCCAGTATAATGCCCCCCAAATTGCTATTGTCATACTTGTCTTTAAGGGCCGAAAACAATCCAGACAGGTGGCTTTCTTTATCACTAAAACTTGGGTTGGCCCCAATTGATAAATTTGAACCCATTAAGTACGGCACAACTTCATAATCGCTACCCAAGTCAGTTTGAATTTTTTCAAAGTGTTTTGAGAAAGTTTCTTTTAAAGAAACAGCATCATGGCCCAATAGAATAGATTGTGAATTATCAATAGCATAAACAATAATGGGCTTTTGAGTTTTAGTAGATACCAAATTTAATAAAGGGCCTAGAAGCAGAAAGGAAAGAATAAATAGTACGAAAAACCGAAATGCAAAAAGAGCCCAATTCAATTGCTTCTTCCACCTTCCATCCAGTTTTAGTGGATTGTTGCGGTATAGAAACCAACTTCCTGCAAAAGCAAGTAATATGCAAATAAAGCTAAGCCAGAAGGGGTATTCAGTTAAAAACACAGATAACGCTTGTTTGGTTGTTTAATGCAATGATATAGGGTAAATTGCTGAGCAATGGATAAATAACGGTATTTTTTGTTTTGTAATATAAGCAATTTCGGGTAAAAGCAGTTAAGGCATTACCATACCCCCATCAACACAGATGGTTTGTCCGCTTACGTAAGCAGAAAGGTTTGACGCCAAAAATAATACTGAGTTTGCTACATCTTCCGGTGTTCCGCCTCTTTTAAGCGGTATTCCTTTAACCCATTCAGCGCGGGTTTCTTCATTAAGGGCTTCAGTCATTTCAGTTTCTATAAAACCTGGCGCAATGGCATTGCATCGAATGTTTCTTGATCCAAGTTCTTTGGCAACTGATTTGGTTAGACCAATCATACCGGCTTTAGAGGCAGCATAGTTGGCCTGTCCGGCATTTCCGGTAATGCCAACCACCGAAGTGATATTGATAATGGAGCCACTTCGGGCTTTCATCATGGGGCGTTGGGCTGCTTTTATTAATGCAAATGCTGACTTTAGGTTGGTGTCCATCACTTCGTCCCACATTTGTTCATTCATACGCATCAATAAATTGTCGCGAGTTATTCCCGCATTGTTCACCAAAATATCCAGTGTTCCAAAGGTTTTAACAATTTCTTCAACCAGTTTTTCCGCTTCCGCAAATTCAGCGGCATTACTTTGGTATCCCTTGGCCTGAACGCCCAATGCTGCCAACTCAGCCTCAAAAGCTTGAGCCTTTTCAACTGAACTTACAAAAGTAAAGGCAATGTTTGCTCCTTCCTGCGCAAGTTTAAGGGCAATGCCTTTTCCAATGCCCCTTGTAGCTCCCGTAACCAATGCGGTTTTTCCTGCTAATAACGTCATAAAATGAAAATTAAACTTTGGTAAAACTAGGCAGTATACAGCTTTTACGCAAATAAACTTTTGCCCCGTGTTAATTGTAAACTGTTTGAAGTTATTTTATAGTGTCTATAAGAATTGGTGAAAGCTATTTTTTATCATCTTACATCAACTTGCATTAGCCTACTTTTGCCGCATGAATTTTTTCTCTTTTCAGGAAATACTTACCATTACATTAACCTTGTTCGCAATGATTGATATTTTGGGAGCAACTCCTATTATTTTAAGCATTAGGCAGAAGGTAAAGCATATTGACTCAGGCAAGGCAACCATTGCCGCTGGGATGCTCATGGTACTCTTTCTTTTAGTAGGGGAACGTTTTTTAGGACTTTTTGGCATAGATGTTTCTTCTTTTGCCGTTGCCGGCTCCTTGGTAATTTTTGTAATTGCTATTGAGATGATTTTGGGAATAGACTTGTTTAGAACAGACCCAGAAGAGAAGTCAGGAAGCATTATTCCAATAGCTTTTCCAATTATTGCAGGAAGCGGAACGCTAACCACCATCATTTCCCTAAAGGCAGTTTACCAAATACAAAACATCGCGGTTGGTATCGTATTGAACTTAATTATTGTTTATGCTGTGCTTAAGTCAACCAAACATATTGAGCGCCTTCTTGGCAAGTCTGGCTTAATATTGGTGCGTAAATTTTTTGGCATTATCTTATTGGCAATTGCGGTTAAACTATTCAAAACAAATATTTAAAGGGGCATACTCTTACCTGGCGTAATAAGGTTGGCGATAATTAAAAACTGGCCGAATTTTTGCGGTGTTGATAAGGAGTATTTGGGCGTGTTTATCGAACAATAGCACATTCCGGTTATCAGCATGATTTTTATCACATCAATGTGGCCTATCGGTAAGTGTATTGAGCTGAATAAGTCCTTCATAAAATTTAGTGTATTGAGAGAGAGGTTATTGCGCTTTTTGTCAAAAAAAGTAAAAGGCTAAAATCAAAATCAATAAAAAACTTGTTGTAAATACTGTGAAATCCGTTATATTTCACCAAATTTGCATCCCTTTAATTAAAAGTAAGGAGTAACATCCAATAATGAGACAGTTAAAAATAAGCAAGCAGTTTACCAACCGTGAAAGTAAATCGCTAGACAAGTACCTGAACGAGATAAGTAAAGTTCCGATGATTGACGCCCAAGAAGAAGTTGAATTGGCGCGCAGAATCAGGGAAGGCGATCAGGTTGCTTTGGAGCGTCTGGTAAATGCAAATCTCCGTTTTGTGGTATCCGTATCAAAACAATATCAAAACCAAGGGCTAACCTTAGGCGACCTTATTAATGAAGGAAATCTGGGGTTAATAAAAGCAGCAAAACGCTTTGACGAAACCCGTGGATTTAAGTTCATTTCTTATGCAGTTTGGTGGATTCGCCAATCTATTTTGCAAGCATTGGCAGATCAATCTAGGATTGTGCGCCTTCCTCTAAACAAGGTAGGGTCAATAGGAAGAATTGGTGGAGTTGCAGCCAAGCTGGAGCAACGGTTAGAGCGAGAGCCAACCGTAGAGGAAATTGCTATTGAGATGGATTTACCGCTGCAAGAAGTTGAAAATGCATTGCGTTCAACAGGCCGCCACTTATCAATTGATGCTCCGCTAACCGAAGGAGAGGACAATACATTGCTTGGTATTTTGGACAGCAACGATGAGCCAAGGCCGGATGTACAACTGATTAACGAATCTTTACAAAAAGAAATCAATAGGGTTATTTCAACCCTTAGTGAAAAGGAGCGCGATGTGCTAAAATTTTATTATGGTTTAGATGGCGGTCCGGCACACACGCTTGAAGATATCAGCGAAAAAATTGGCTTAACGCGCGAGAGGGTTCGTCAAATAAAAGAGAAAGCCTTACGCAGGTTAAGAAAGTCAAGTAAGAGTAAAATATTAAAAGCCTACTTAGGATAAACACGGCACTCGTGTATAACTCACTAAAAACATCTGTCATAAAACGGCAGATGTTTTTTATTTTTGGCAGGTTTTAGTTTTGTTGCATAAACAGGACTGGTTTTTGATTTACCGTAGCATGCAAAATAATTTCAGACCCGTTGGCTTTAGTATTTTACCCCCTGTTGTAAAAAACTTGCTTATTATAAATGGCTTAAGCTTTTTAATAGGTTTGGTTATGCAAGAAAGATTCGGCCTGAGTTTAAACAGGCAGTTGGGATTGTTTTATCCCGAGTCTGAATACTTCAAGCCCTATCAACTCATTACACATATATTTATGCATGGTGATTTTTGGCACCTGTTTTTTAATATGTTCAGTTTATGGATGTTTGGTAGTGTGCTGGAGAACTACTGGGGTGCCAAACGGTTTTTTATTTACTATTTCGCAACCGGGTTAGGAGCTGCTGCAATTCATCTAGGGTTTAATGCCTATGAGGTGTTTGAAATTAAGCAAGCCATAAATAGCTATTTGGCAAACCCATCTTATGCAACTTTTTATGATTTACATGGAGTAGGAAGCCGCATTTTAGATTGGG
>RDYC01000250.1 GCA_004293295.1 Bacteroidota bacterium | reverse complement strand
CAGTTGGTCCTCAAGGTTTACAAGGCCCAATCGGCTTAACAGGTCCTCAGGGTTTAAAAGGCGATAAAGGAGATACTGGTGCAGTTGGTCCTCAAGGTTTACAAGGCCCAATCGGCTTAACAGGCCCACAAGGTTTAAAAGGAGACAAAGGCGATACAGGCGCAGTAGGTCCGCAAGGCCCAATTGGGTTAACTGGTCCTCAAGGTTTAAAAGGCGACAAAGGCGATACTGGTGCAGTTGGTCCACAAGGCCCTGCTGGCCCTGCAGGATTACCTTCTCCAGGGAGTACTTTGGGAGAAATATTATACTGGAACGGCTCTGCATGGGTAGCCATACCTCCAGGTACGCATAGCCAAACATTAAGTATTTGCCAAGGCATACCAACTTGGGGCCCTTGCCCACCAATGCAGCCTACCGTTACCACCAATGCAGTTACATCCGTGCAACCTACGTCTGCCATATTAGGAGGTTCTATCAGTTCAGTTGGGCCAGTCTTTACTATTTTATCCAGAGGAGTTTGTTGGTCAAAAAGCCAAAACCCGACCCTTGCCGATTCCATTAGAACATGGACTACCAGCACCAATTCTTTTAGTATAAATGTAACTGTGCTAAATGATGCATCTACGTACTATGTTCGTGCTTATGCAACCACCTCTGCGGGTACAGTATATGGCAATCAGGTAACTTTTAATACACCATCCTTACCCACTGTGCCTACAGTTACTACCAATGCTGTAACCAATATTAGCGGAAGTTCTGCAACACTTAGTGGATCGCATAACCAAATAAGTTCATCAGTTACTATTTTAGCTAAAGGAATTTGTTGGTCAACCACCACCAACCCTACCATTACCGATTCTGTTAGAAGTTTTACTACTACTTCTTTAACCTTCAGTAGTGTAGCAAACAATTTTGTAGCACTAACTACTTATTATGTTCGGGCTTTTGTTACCACATCAACTGGAACAACTTATGGTAATCAAGTTACTTTTACACCTAGTTTATTCATTGGTGCTCTTTACCAAGGAGGTAGGATTGCTTACATCCTTCAGCCATCTGATCCCGGTTATGATGCTGCTGTTCCTCATGGGTTAATCGTCACGGCTGATTCAATGCCAACAAGGCTTCCTTTCGGTTGTACCAATGTTCTTTTTCCTGCGAATGCTACATCCAACGCATATGGTACAGGTAATAACAATACCATTGCGCTAGTAAACGCTTGTTCTGACACCAATAGCGTTCCATATAAATGTTTGAATCTGGTTCAAAATGGGTATAGCGATTGGTTTTTACCGAGCGAGAACGAGTTAATGAAAATATATTATAATAGAACAGCACTAGGTATTCCTACGGGTCCAGGTAACTTATTTTGGGCCTCCACTGATTCAGGGTCTTCTTTGCAAGCCGGTTTTTCTCGTGCGATTGGATTCGATAGTGTTATCCCATTTATATCTTGGCTACCTAGAATCTATTTGTTTCAATACCGACCATGTAGGTATTTTTAGTAAGCAATTATTAGAATTGAAAGCGTGTGGGTTACCACGCGCTTTTTTTGGGTCTTATGTGGAGCAACATTTCAACCCATTCTCATAAAACCGTTAACTAAGTATCACAACTACACCAATTCCCTTAAGGTGGCTATTTTTTGCAACAACAATTCTTTTTGTATTTGTTGTTGTTCGCCCTCCTCGTGTATGGCAGTTAGTTTTTCTTTCAAGTGGTCATACGCGGTATCTAATGCCCTGCGCCACCTTTTTTGCTCGTTTTCACTTACCAAATGCAATTGGTCGGCTAGTTTGGCATACATTATCATAACTGCTCATATCGCCCCACCCAAAACAATGTTTCTACAAGCACAAACCCTTTTACCAAAAAACATCCCCCATTTGAAAAAAGAAAATTCAACCTAGCTTTGATTAAACAGAAACCTTGAGCAAGGTGTTAAGGAGAGTAAAGAAAAAACAATTGTGGCACCCCTTTAACCAACAATGGTAGCATACAGGTGTTGAGGTAGATTAGTACTTTACAACAATTTAAAAGGCCAAATTCACTGCTGAATTTGGCCTTTTGATTTTATAATAATGATGTATAATTATTGAGCAGGTTCTGCGGCTGGTTGGTTACCGGTTTCAGGCTGCGCAGGAGCTGGTTGCGCAGGTTGTGTTTGCACAGGAGCTTGTTTTGTGGCAGGTACACTGGTGTTTTCAATCTGATCTTTCATACGGCTTTGCGGCACATCGGTATCTTCACTGCCTGAGGCTGTTGGGCGCATAAAATTGCTTGATAATGAAAATACGATGAGTACTACTGCAAGTATCCAAGTGGCTTTTTCTACCAAATCGCTGCTGCGTTTTGCTCCCATAATTTGATTTGGTGCTGCAAAATTTGAGGCAATTCCTCCGCCTTTTGGATTTTGAATAAGCACTACCAGCGTTAATAACACGCAAACAATAATAATAAGTATAGAAAGAAATATATACATGTTGTTTAGTCTTTAATTTCTGATTTAATTTTTTGAATAAGGTTGGCAAAATACGTCATTTTGCTTGGATATATCAAGCATAATTTTTCATACGACCGAATTGCGCGTTTATAATTGCCTTGTTTGTAATACAAATTTGCAAGTGTTTCAGTTACAAGCTCTTCGTCTTCTTCAACACTTTGTTTGGCCATGTTTACAGGGTTAAAAAATTCCGCTTTTGGCCGGCTTATGCTCGGGTTTTCTTTTATAAACTTATCCAAAATGTTTTGAAAATCGTTTACATTGCTTTTAGCAACTGCCCGTTCAATATCTTCTCTGGTTACTTCAATGGTTTGTTTAACAGGCTCAATTGGTATGTTAACTTGCAGCGGCTTTTCTTCAAATGAAGAGATTTTTTCCGGTTCAGTTAACGGTTGGTCAGCCACTGTTTTTTTGCCTTGGGTTAAATTCAACCACTCCATAAAACTATGCGTTTCATTCGGTGCTACGGTCTCGGTTTGTTCTGTAGTATCAGGCAATATCTCTAAAACGTGTATCTCTTCAACAACAGGCGGTATTTCAATTGGTTCAACTTGTGGCAAGGGCTCAACAACAGCCATCTCAATAGGCTGTAGTTGTTCGTGAAGCACGGTAGCTTGGTCTGTTTCATCCAGCGTTAACCCTGTGGTTGGTGCCGAAAATTCAGGTGGTGTTAAAGATATTTCATTCTCGGTGTTCTCAATAGTTGCTACCGGTATTGCCGTTTCCGGGGTACTTTTTTCTGCTAGTACGGTTTGTTCCTCCAACAACGTTTCCACCGTTAATGGGGACTCGTTTGCAACCGCATGTTGCAATGAGTTTGCGGCCGCATTCTCATAAATCCGTTTCTTATTGAGCAAATAATCATGCAATACCTCTCGGTCAGGAACGGTTAACGCAACTTGTTTCAGGTATTTATCGTATTCGTAGTGGTTTTCCTGATAAAGGGCTTTTGCAAGTAAAACTTTCGCATGAATAAAATAGGGAAAATCAACAGCTACCTGTTTGAGCGCAGCAATATGTGTTGCCGAGGGCAAATTGGGTTTATGAATAAGCGCTATGAAGTCCGTTTTTTTCAAGCCTAGCAAATTAAGCTATTTTTTGGCATGCAGCAAATGCCTAAGGAGTAATGTTTGGCTTTAAACCATTACCAATTGATAAATGCTTTATTAAAAACATCTTGTACCAAAATATCGCACACCTGATTTACCAATGTGTTTTCAACAGCTGCAAAGTTTTCAGTGGCGGCATAATCCACATAATTAGTAAACTGCTGGGTAAAGTTTTTGCCCTCCTCTTTGGTGTTTTCGTAGGTAATTTCAATGGTAACAGTGAGCCTGTTTACCGCATTTTGCTGGTTACCTTGCACTGCAACAGGCCCTGTGCTGTAGCTGAGCACTTTCCCGCTGAAACGGATGTCGCCCTCACTTTGTGTAAGTTTGAGTGTGGTTTCGTTAATAAACTTTGTTTTAAGTTTTTCAGTGAGTGTTTGGCTAAACAAAGGCATAACAATGCTGGCCACATTGCTGATGTAGGCTACTGAAAAAGTTTTAGCATTTGCCGGAACCGATGCCCCGGTATGTGAATAAAAGCCACAGCCGGTAAGTATAAACAAACCGGCTGTGAAGAATGATATGGTTAAAAACCTGTTCAATTATTTTGAAGACGATTGTGCGGTAATTTTATTTTTAATCCAGTCTGATGTTACTGATTTTGGACGTTCTAATGCAAACCCAAGCGCCCTGTCCCAGATTAAAGAGGTTAACACCCCTAGTGCACGCGAAACACCAAACATTACAGTATAAAAATCATACTCCTTTAAACCATAGTGCAATAATAATGCCCCACTGTGTGCATCAACATTTGGCCATGGATTTTTTATTTTTTTAAACGTTCCTAAAATATTAGGAGCTACATCATACACATCCCAAACAATATTTACCAGTTCATCTGTTGGCATATGCTCTTTGGCAAATTCCATTTGTGCCGTAAATCTTGGGTCGGTTTTGCGTAAAACGGCATGTCCGTAGCCCGGTACCACTTTACCTTCGCTAATGGTTTTGTTTATATAAGCCTCAATTTGCTCTTTGCTTGGTTTTCCTCCGCCAAGGTTTTCTTGCAACTCAAGCACCCAACGAATTACTTCCTGATTTGCAAGTCCGTGTAAAGGCCCGGCTAAGCCATTCATAGCTGCCGAAAATGCCAAATAAGGGTCGCTTAGCGCAGAACCAACCAAGTGGGTGGTGTGGGCAGATACGTTACCACCTTCGTGGTCTGCATGGATTACCATATATAAACGCATCAATTCTTTAAAGCCTTCGCTATCTCCATATCCAAGCATATGGGCAAAGTTTGCAGCCCAATCTAATTTTGGATTTGGCTCAATATGAATGTCGTTTTTGTAGGTTCTACGATAAATATAAGCCGCTATCCTTGGTAAACGGGCTATCAGGTTCATCGCATCTTCAAATGTATATAACCAGTAATCCTTTTTGTTTACACCATTCCTGTAAGCCGCTGCAAATTCACTTTCAGTTTGCATGGCCATAATGGCTGCACTAAACTGAGTCATAGGGTGCGTGGTAATAGGTAACGCATCAATCACCGCAAAAACATGCTTAGGTACCACGGCACGTTTGGTCCAGTTGCTGCCTACCTCATACATTTCATCATAAGTAGGTAACTCGCCAATCAGCATTAAATAGAACAATCCTTCAGGAAGCGGCTCTTTAGTACCCTCTAAGCGCGGCAACTTTTCTTTTAACTCCGGAATGCTGTAACCCCTGAAACGAATGCCCTCTTCAGCGTCAAGCAATGAGGTTTCCGTAATCAAACCGATCATTCCCTTCATGCCGGATACTACCGAATCTAGGTTATAAGAACCCATTTGCACTTCTGCATTGGCTTTTAAGAATTCTTTAATTTCTGCTGCTTTATGTAAGCCAATCTCTTCAAACCTGTTTTTAATTTTGTCCATTAATGCGTGTTTAAAAAACCAGTATAGTTAAGTTGAATTTATAGTTTTAAAACCGCCCGAAATTAGTATTTGTTTTGCGAATAAATAAAATATTAGTCATAAATTATTATTATTCCGGTCATCACCTTTGTTAAACCTGCCCAAAGCCCTATTATAAATTATAAAATAAACTCCCATCCCCACCAAACCAATAATAAATAGTACTGAAGAGGGGAGTTGAAAAGAAAACCCTAAAAACTCGCCCAACATCCAAATGGCGTTGGCACTAATCCAGCACAATACAGATAAGTTTGGCCAAAAGTTTAAAAGTGATTTGCGGCTGATGTACACAATATAAATGGCCATGCCAATAGTTGGAGCTATCATTGCTATTGCCAGCCACTTAACTTGCAGCATCCAACAGGTATCCTTAATAATCCATAAAGGAAGGTGCAGGTTTTCCAACAATCGTTGATTCTTCATCATGGGCTCAAAGCTAATTATTCAGCGGTTTTTCCCGTAATTGCCTATTTAAAATTGTGCAATAATTTAGTGCATCCATAGGATTGCCGCTTAATTTTTCTATTTTGGCTTATTAAATTATTGCCTGATTTGAAACACCTCAATCTGTTTTTTATTGTTTTGTGCATGGGTTTGGTGCAATGTTATGCTCAGCAAACCATACTTTTGGGTAGGGTCACGCATTCCGTTACTGGTCAGCCGGTTGAAATGGCCTCAGTTACTGTTAACAAGGTGAAACTTAAAACGGATAGTTTAGGACAGTTTTTACTTGTTTTACCCACCGGGAAGTACTTGGTACGGATTACTGCAATAGGTTATAAATCAACAGAAAAGCGCGTTGATGTTTGGGGTGATAGCAGTTTGGTAAGCATAAGTATGGAGCCGGAGGTTAACCAACTTGATCAATTTGTGTTTTCTGGCGGGAAAATAGAACGTAAAGCCGCTCAGGAAGTAATGAGCATGAACATTATTAGGCCCAACCTTATTGCTTACTCCAATGTAGCAGATTTAAGTGAGTTGGTAAATAAGGTGCCCGGAGTGAGCATGATAGAAGGCCAGATAAGCATGAGGGGAGGGGTAGGCTACAGTTACAGTGTGGGCAGCAGGGTTATGGTATTACTTGATGATATGCCATTAATGGGAGCTGATTTGGGTGATGTGCGCTGGAAGCTATTACCCATTGAAGCAGCTGAACAAGTAGAGGTTGTGAAAGGTGCAACTTCTGTATTGTATGGTTCTGCCGCGTTAAATGGAAGCATTAATGTTCGCACAGGTTGGCCCGGAGCAAAGCCAGAAACCAAAATAAATATGTACCAAGGTGTAACGGGCAACCCCAGAAGAAAAGAGCTCATCTGGTGGGAACGCACGGCACAACCGTTTCAAACCGGAATATTTTTTAGCCATAGGCAACGGTTTGGAAACTTTGATTTAATTTTAAGCAGCAATGTGCACATGGTGAGGAGTCATTTGCAGCTAAATGATGAATATAGGGGAAGGAGTTATATTAAAACCAGGTACCGCAGTAAAAAAATAAAAGGACTAAGTTTTGGTATTAACAGTATGTTTTTGTTGGAAAAAGCGGGTCGGTTTTTTTTATGGGAGAACTTAGATAGTGGGGGATTTAAACCTTTTACCGGGAGTGCCGGGCAAGATTTTTGGAGGATTTACACCATTGACCCTCATTTAACGTATGAAAACCCAAACAAAAAAACAACCCATTCGTTCAAGTTACGGTCATACAATATTGTGCGCTTTATTGATACCAGTTTAACCCGTCAAACCAATAATGCCGATGCCCAACAATATGGTTTTGATTACAACTGGCAACAGCGTTATGGCAAACGTTTTACATCCACCACCGGATTTTATGGCACGTATTTAACTGCCGTAGGTAACGTGTATGAAGGGCGTTACCAGGGTTATTCTTATGCTTTTTTCTCACAAATTGATTACATGTATAAGCGTTTAAACTTGAGCTTTGGGGCAAGGCACGAAGTGAATAGGATAGATACCGTGCTTGAAAGAAGAAGACCATTGCTAAAAACAGGCATTAATTATCAGGTTGCTAAAAGCACTTTTTTAAGAGCCAATTATGGCGAAGGGTATCGTTTCCCAACTATTGGCGAAAGGTATGTGGATGATGGCGTGGCTACGCTAAGGGTTTTTCCTAATCCGGCTTTAAAAACAGAGTTTGGATGGACGGCAGAGTTAGGCGTAAAACAAGGTTTTCGCATTTCAAATTGGTCAGCACAATTAGATTATGCTTTTTTTTGGCAGGAGTACACAGATTTGATTGAGTTTAAATTTGACCAATACGTAGGCTCTACCGTTGAAAACCCCAATGGAATACTGGGCTTTAAGGCATTAAACTTGCAACAAGCTCGGGTGGCAGGAATGGAATTGGCATTAACAGGAAATGGTAATATTGGTGATGCCATTATAAATGTGTTAGGTGGATATACTTACAGTTACCCGGTGAATTTGGCCTCAGATACTTCCGCAAAAAACGTGGGAACTTATTTCAAGGATTTTTTTAAAAGCTTAGGAGGTATTGATAGCACCTACGCTGCCAGAAACATTTTGCCTTATCGCAACCGCCACTTGGTAAAGTTTGATATTGATGTAAACTACCACAAAATAAACGTAGGATATGCCGTGCAATACTACAGCCGTTTTGAAAACATTGATCCGCTACTTTATGTAATTATTCCCGACTTAGGTAGGTTTATGCGCAGTATTGGCGCAGGTGATTGGGTGCATCAAGCAAGAATTGGCGTGAATCTAAACCCTACTACCACAATGAGTTTATTAATCAGCAACCTTACCAATTTGGAATACGCCACGCGCCCGGCAAAAATGGACGCACCACGCACCTTTAGTTTACAAGTAAGGTTGAGGATTTGAAAAATAGCAATAACAAATTACTGCTTTACAAAATTGCTGTAATAAGTGTTGCTTCCTGCGGTAACCATTACCTTGTAAATGCCTTGTTTGTAGTTTTCCAGAGCTAAGGCATTAGTTAGGTTATATTGGTAATTTTGTTGGTGAACAATTCTGCCTAGTGCATCTATTATGGTAATCTCTCCATGGCTGCCTGCCGGTAAATAGCTCAAGTCAACATTTAACAAGTTATTAGCAGGGTTTGGAAATACCTTAATGGTTGGGTTTACATCACCCGCAACAAGTTTGGCCAAACCTGTTGTTTTATAAATCCTGAAAGTGTAAGCTTTAACTTTATCTGTGCGGTTAAATTGGTTTCCTGAGCCGTTTAGTTTATAATAAACAACGGTCACGGTATTAATAGAGTAAGTGCCTACTTGCGTACTATCCGCCTTCCCGGTAAGCAAAGCACAGCCTTTTTGTCCGCCCGGAACAACGCAACGGTTTAAGCATTGGTAAGTAAAACCTGCAGGTTGTCCATCCAAACTATCTAAACGCATACTGTCAATAACTACCGGGAAAGTAGATGCACCCAACATTACACTGGTATCGCGGGGTACCAAAAAACTCAATACTTGATTGTAAACAGCATCAGAATACGCAGGAGATAATATTTCAGGAGAAAATCCATAAGTAGTAAAGTCAGCGTCAGGGGTGCACTGTGCCATTGATTTAATGGTAGTTAATGAAAGTACAAACGTTAATAGTAGTATTAGTTTTTTCATAGTTAAATTTTATGCAAATCAAATATAGCTAAAAAGTTCTAATAATCGCCAACTTACAATTGAGGTTGTATTCCCAAGTGTAATAAATCCGATTCGTTAAAAGTGAAAACAGTTGATGGCTTTACCTGTTGATGCAACATCAGGTTTCCAATGCGCATGCGTATCAACCGGAGAGTGGGGTGACCAACCACAGCGGTCATTTTTCTAATTTGTCGGTATTTCCCTTCTTTTATGGCAATAGATAGCCAGGTGTGTTGTTTACGCGGATGGTAACGAACCCTTGGCTTTCGCTCTTCAAAAAGTACTTGGCCTAAACGAGTTACTAAAGCAGGTTTGGTTTGGTACACTTGGCTTTGTGTTGATATGCCCACTCCCTCACTGAGTTGGGCAATGGTATCGTCATGTACTTGCCCTTCTACTAAAACCCAGTACTCTTTTTCAACCTGGTGAGCCAATAAATGCTTGTGAAACTTGCCATGATTACTTAACAACAAG
>RDYC01000038.1 GCA_004293295.1 Bacteroidota bacterium | reverse complement strand
ATAAACCGTGCTGTAGCCATGCGCTACAGCATGTTTGTTTATGGCATAACCAATATCTCCAATAAACTTACCCGGTTGGCACTGGGCAATGCCTAAACGCAAGCACTCTTTGGTTACTTTTACCAGGCGTTGCGCATGTTCTGACACCTCGCCAATGGTAAACATGGTACTGGTATCGCCAAAATACCCGTTTAAAATGGTGGTTACATCCACATTTACAATATCCCCATCACGCAATTCCAACTTTCCGGGTATACCATGGCAAATCACATCATTAACGCTGATGCAGCTTGCATGTTTATATCCATTGTAATTAATTGTTGCAGGAATGGCGCCATTATCACGCATAAATTGTTCGGCTATATCATTGATGTAACCTGTGGTTACTCCAGCCTTTACAAATGGTGCAACAGCTTTTAAGGTTTGTCCCGCTAATTGACTACTTTTACGTATACCTTCAATTTGCTCAGGAGTTTTAATAATGATTTTTGATCGAATATCTCTGAATGCCACTTCTTGCTAGTATTAATTGGGCAAAGGTAATTAAAAAGCAGCAAACCCCATGAAGCCCATTAAATCGGCTGCTATACCTCTTATAATGATTGTAAAAAGTCAAGGGTGTTCACCCCATCTGCATAATCATCCAGTGCCGGTTGCTGTGCTTTACCCAATGGTAACGAGTAACCCAAATCCAATTTTGATACCACACATTGGATTTGTTCCTGTTGGCCTTTTAGCGTTTGAGCCAACTCTTCAAGGTTATTATAATACTCATAAAACATTACCCCCAAAGGCGAACTGAGTTTTTCATCTTCTTTCAGCAACAAAAAATTATTGTCAAAGTGTTTGGTTTGGTTCATTAACAAAATAGCCTTGTGGTAGGTGTAGTTATTGGCGTATTTATGGTGGTTAATGTGCTGATTGAATGGCTCAATGCCTTCATAAAAAGGAACAATATCAAATCCTTTGGGCACGTAGAGCTTAGATACATTGCGACATCCTAATCCGAAATAGGTAAATATATCACTTCCCAGCTTTTGGTAATCCTCAGGCGTTTCGTTGCCAGTAAGCACAGCCACACTGGTTCGGCTTTTGCGCAATAAAGCGGGCTTACCTTTAAAATAATAATCAAAATAGCGATTGGTATTGTTGCTTCCTGTGGCTATTACTGCATCAAAACCTTTGGGCAATTGCTCTTTTACCACCTCAATTTGCTGACCCAACTTTGGTTCAATTTGTATCAACTGCCCAATTACCCGCTCCATCAACACGGTATCGTCTGACGAAAGTTTAACCAAAGCTTTGTTTCCGCTTACCAAAACCGCCAACAAATCATGCAATCCCACTAAAGGAATATTGCCCGCCATAATAATGGCTACTTTAAGGGGCGGTGTATTAGAAAATTGTTGATGATTTGCCAACCATTGCTCTAACTTGTGAGGTGTTAGCTCATTG
>RDYC01000249.1 GCA_004293295.1 Bacteroidota bacterium | reverse complement strand
ACTGGTACGGTGGAAATAATTTTGCTGATAAACTTATTGAAGATGAGAAAATCAGAAAATACCTTAAAGCTCGTATAGCTAAAGGTGGTATTGCGCGCATCATTATTGAAAGAACGATTAAGCGTATTATCATCACTATTCATACTTCACGTCCGGGTATCGTAATTGGTAAAGCCGGATCAGAAGTTGATAAAATTAAGGAAGAGATTAAAAAGCTTACTCAAAAAGATGTGCAAATCAATATTTTTGAGATTAAGCGTCCTGAACTTGATGCGGCATTAGTTGGAGAAACCATTGCCAGCCAGTTAGAAGCTCGTGTTTCATACAAACGTGCTCTTAAAACAGCTATTGCATCAACCATGAGAATGGGTGCTGAAGGAATAAAAATCATGGTATCTGGCCGTTTAGGTGGTGCTGAGATGGCTCGTTCAGAGTCGTATAAAGAAGGTAGAACACCTTTACATACTTTGCGTGCAGATATTGATTATACCATTGCTGAAGCGCTAACTGTATATGGCAAAATTGGTATAAAAGTGTGGATCTGTAAGGGTGAAGTATATGGTAAGCGTGATTTATCTCCAAATGTTGGGGTAAATAGTGCAGAAGGTGCTAACCGTGGTCCGAGCCGTGGCGGTAACGACAGAAGAGCAGCAGGAGACAGGCCACGCGGTGAAAGAAGAAATGACAGACCAAGGGGTGATAGAAAACCTGGAGGTGATAGAAAGCCGGGCGGAGATAGAAGGCCTAGAAATTAATAAAGGTAGTTGGTAATAAATTACATATAGAGATGTTACAACCAAAAAGAACTAAATTTAGAAAGCAACAAAAAGGCCGTGTTCGTGGCAATGCTACACGTGGTGCAGTTTTAGCTTTCGGATCATTCGGTTTAAAATCGATTGAAACCAAATATATCACAGCTAAACAATTAGAAGCTGCGCGTATCGCCTTAACCCGTCACATGAAACGTGAAGGCCAGGTTTGGATTCGTATTTTCCCTGACAAGCCTATTACCAAAAAGCCTGCAGAGGTGCGTATGGGTAAAGGTAAGGGAGCACCTGAGTATTGGGTGGCACCGGTTAAACCAGGTGTGATTATGTTTGAAATTGAAGGTGTACCAATGGATGTTGCTAAAGAAGCCATGCGCTTAGCTGCCCAAAAGTTGCCAGTAGTAACTAAATTTATTGTTAAACCTGACTACGTAGCATAACATGAACAATACAGAAATCAGAGAATTGTCTACAAAAGAGTTAGGCGCTCGCATTAAAGCCGAGAAACTGCAATTAACCAAAACCATGTTTAATCATGCAGTTACCCCCTTAGAGAATACCAACTCTATTAAAGACAGCAAAAAGTTAATTGCACGTTTATTAACCGAGCAAAAAAGAAGACAACTAGAATTGGCGAATGCTCAATAATCAGTAAGATGGAAACAACAGCAACAGAAGTAAGAAATTCGCGCAAGGTAATCATCGGCAAAGTGGTGAGCAACAAAATGCAAAAAACCATTGTAGTGGCCGTTGAGCGTAAAGTGATGCACCCTAAGTACGGGAAATTCATTAAAATGACATCAACATTTAAAGCTCATGACGAAAAAAACGAATGCGGTATGAACGATATCGTTAAGTTAATGGAAACTCGTCCGCTGAGTAAAGACAAACGTTGGAGATTAGTAGAAATTATTGAAAAAGCTAAGTAATCATGATACAACAAGAATCAAGACTTAAAGTAGCTGATAACAGTGGCGCCAAAGAAGTACTTTGTATAAGAGTACTGGGTGGAACAGCTAGACGCTACGCTTCTGTAGGCGATAAAATAGTAGTGTCGGTTAAAAGTGCACTACCATCAGGAGGCGTAAAAAAAGGAGCTGTTTCCAAAGCAGTTGTGGTGCGCACCAAAAAGGAAGTGAGAAGATCAGACGGATCATATATCCGTTTTGACGACAACTCATGCGTGCTTTTAAACGCTCAAGACGAACCAAGGGCTACCCGTATTTTTGGCCCAGTAGCTCGTGAGTTACGCGAAAAGCAATTTATGAAAATCGTTTCACTAGCACCGGAGGTATTGTAAAATGGAAAGGAAGTTTAATAAACAAACAAAGCTCCATATTAAAAAGGGAGATATGGTAATGGTAATTACCGGAGATGATAAGGGCAAAAAAGGCCGTGTGTTGGAAGTATTTAATACTGAAAAACGCGCTTTGGTAGAAGGCATAAACATTGTTAGCCGCCATACCAAGCCCAATGCTCAAAACCAACAAGGTGGAATTATTAAAAAGGAAGCTCCTATTAATGTATCAAACCTTAAGGTGGTAGATAAATCGGGTAATGCTACCCGTATAGGCCGCAAAGTTACCGAAGAAGGTAAAATTGTGCGCATATCAAAAAAATCAGGTGAGGTAATAGAATAATAACGGATATGTATACTCCAAGATTAAAAGAAACATACAGCAAATCAGTTGTGCCGGCTTTAAAAGAAAAGTTTGCGTACAAAAATGTAATGCAAGTACCACGTTTAAGCAAAATTTGTTTAAACCAAGGACTTGGCGCAGCAGTTGCCGATAAGAAAATTGTTGACCAGGCCATTCAGGAAATGACAATCATTACCGGCCAAAAAGCAGTAGGAACCAAATCTAAAAAGGACGTTTCTAACTTTAAATTACGTAAAAACGTTCCTATTGGTGCTCGCGTAACATTACGTGGCGATAACATGTATGAATTTTTGGATCGTTTAATTGCTGTTTCGTTGCCACGTGTGCGCGATTTCGCAGGATTAAACGTGAAAGGATTTGATGGTCGCGGAAATTACACCATGGGTGTTACTGAACAAATCATTTTCCCTGAGATGGTGATTGACAAAGTAACCCGCATTAATGGTATGGACATTACCTTCGTAACTACAGCAAAAACAGACGAAGAATGCCATGCATTGTTAAAAGAATTTGGATTACCATTTAAAAAATAAGAATAATGGCTAAAGAATCAATAAAAGCTCGTCAAGTAAAACGTGAAAAGTTAGTTGCACGTTATGCAGCAAAAAGAGCAGCATTAAAAGCAGCAGGCGACTTGGACGGTTTGCAAAAACTTCCTCGCAATTCATCACCTGTGCGTTTAAAAAACCGTTGCAAGTTAACCGGACGTCCAAAAGGTTATATGCGTGATTTCGGCCTTTGCCGTAATCAGTTCCGCGAAATGGCTTTGATGGGCAAAATCCCGGGCGTAACCAAAGCGAGCTGGTAATTTTATTGCCAAATTAAAAAATTAAGGCGCGAAAATGAGGGGGTTTAAAATAATTCCCGTATTTTCGCGCCTCATTTAACTAAAAAATAATATAAACTAAGCCGACAAGAGTAAAAGCCTTGGCTAACTATCGGCTAGAAAAACAACATTTATGACAGATCCAATTGCAGATTACTTGACCAGACTGCGCAACGCGATCAAGGCAAACCATCGCATTGTAGAAATTCCTTCTTCACGTTTGAAGAAAGAAATGACCAAAGTGCTCTTCGACAAAGGTTACATCCTTAACTACAAGTTCGAAGAATCTACTACACACCAAGGTACCATCAAAATTGCTTTGAAGTACCATCCGGTTACCAAAACTCCTGCCATCAAAAAACTAGAGCGTATCAGTACACCAGGTTTACGTCAGTATGCCGGTATGG
Source organism: Bacteroidota bacterium (assembly GCA_004293295.1). Classification (GTDB taxonomy): domain Bacteria; phylum Bacteroidota; class Bacteroidia; order UKL13-3; family UKL13-3; genus UBA6183. The sequence continues at coordinate 6,031 of RDYC01000249.1, read as the reverse complement.
ACAATATGCCGCGTGTTATTAACGGATTAGGTATCGCCATCCTAACCACTTCTAAAGGTGTAATGACCGATAAAGAAGCTCGCGCAAACAATGTAGGAGGCGAAGTTTTATGTTACGTTTATTAATCAATAGGAGGTAGTAGAAAATGTCACGTATTGGAAAAGCACCGATTAAATTGCCTGCCGGAGTTGATTTTAAAGTATCAAACGGAAACTTGGTAACCATCAAAGGACCAAAAGGCGAATTGACTCAACAAGTTGATGTTGAGATAAAAGTGGAAGTAGTAAACGGTGAAATTATAGTAACCCGTCCTACTGATCAAAAAAGACACCGTGCGATGCACGGTTTATACCGCGCTTTATTAAACAATATGGTAACAGGTGTTACAACCGGTTATACGTTAAAGCAAGAATTAGTTGGTGTTGGTTACAAGGCCACTAATGACGGTAACATCCTCGACCTTACTTTAGGATATTCACATCATATTTACTTCCAAATTCCAACGGAATTAAAGGTGAAAACTGAAACTGAAAAAGGTAAAAATCCGATTATAATCCTTGAAGGTTGCGATAAGCAATTAATCGGACAAGTTGCTGCTAAAATACGCAGCTTACGCAAACCTGAGCCATACAAAGGTAAAGGTATCAAATTTGTTGGTGAACAACTTAGAAGAAAAGCTGGTAAAACAGCTTCTAAATAATAAGATAAAGCTATGTCAGTACTTACTCAGAGAGTCGAAAGAAGACTTAAAATTAAAAAAGGAATACGCAGCCGTGTGTTTGGTACGCCTGAAAGACCACGCTTATCCGTATTTAGAAGTAATAAAGATATCTATGCACAACTTATTGATGATGTACATGGTAAAACTTTAGTAGCAGCTTCTTCAAAATCATTTAAAGAGACAATTACAAAGATTGAAAAATCAGCATTGGTTGGTAAGTTGTTAGCTGAAAAAGCTAAAGCAGCCGGACTAACAGCTTGTGTGTTCGACCGTAATGGTTACTTGTATCACGGCCGTGTAAAAAGTTTGGCTGAAGGCGCAAGAGAAGGCGGTTTACAATTCTAATCAATAACAAAAGAAAGTTATGTCAACAGCAAACGTAAAAAGAGTAAAATCTAGCGATATAGAATTAAAAGAAAGAGTAGTGTCTATTAACCGCGTTGCGAAAGTAACCAAAGGTGGACGTACTTTTAGTTTCTCTGCCCTTGTGGTAGTTGGTGACGGAAGTGGTATAGTAGGTTATGGGTTGGGTAAAGCCAATGAAGTAACAGACGCAATCTCAAAAGGAATTGACGATGCCAAGAAAAATTTGGTGAAGGTTCCTGTAATGAAAGGTACTGTTCCTCATGATCAATTAGGTAAATACGGAGGAGGAAGGGTATACCTTCAACCAGCTTCTCATGGTACAGGTGTAATTGCCGGTGGTGCGATGCGTGCCGTTTTAGAAAGTGCCGGTATTACAGACGTATTGGCCAAATCTAAAGGGTCATCAAACCCACACAATGTGGTAAAAGCAACCATCAATGCATTGTTAAATATGCGTGATGCATATACCATTGCACAAACAAGAGGTATTAGTTTAAAGAAAGTTTTTAACGGTTAATACAATGGCTAAAGTAAAAATTACACTCGTAAAAAGTACCATTGACAGGGTTGAAGGTCAAAAAAGAACTGTAAGAGCTTTGGGTATTACCAGAATGAATCAAACAGTTGAAAAGGAAGCTACTCCCCAAATTTTGGGTATGGTAAAAAAAGTAGCTCACTTGCTTAAAATTGAAAACAATTAATTAGCACGTAACAGCAATGAAATTACATACATTAAGGCCTGCAAAAGGCGCTACACATAGAGAAGGAAAACGCGTTGGTCGCGGTGAAGGTTCTGGTAAAGGCGGAACAGCTGCACGTGGTCATAAAGGTGCCGGCTCTCGTTCAGGTACCTCTACCAAACGTGGTTTTGAAGGTGGTCAAATGCCGTTATACAGACGTATTCCTAAATTCGGTTTTAAAAACCTAAACAGGGTTGAGTTTGTACCTGTTAATCTTGACCGTTTACAAACCTTGGCTGAAGAAAAAGGATTATCAAACTTCGACTTCCAAACATTTATGGACAATGGTTTTGTTTCTAAAAACGACAAAATCAAAGTGTTAGGTCGTGGTGAAGTTAAAAGTGCAATTAACGTAAAAGCTCATGCATTCTCTGCTTCGGCTATCAAAGCTATTGAAGCAGCAGGTGGTAAAGCAGAAACCATATAACTAATGAAGAAACTGATTGAAACCATAAAAAATATTTACCGGATTGAAGATTTACGCTTCAAATTGGCATTTACTTTTTGGATGTTAGTGATTTACCGAGTAGGTACTTATGTAACATTGCCTGGGGTTGATCCCAATATGTTGCAGGGTTCAGCCAATCAGGCATCTAACGGTATTTTTGGATTGATTAACATGTTTGCGGGCGGTGCCTTTGCCAGGGGTTCAATCTTTGCATTGGGTATTATGCCCTACATTTCAGCATCCATTGTGGTTCAGTTATTAACTATGGCAGTGCCTACCTTCCAAAAAATGCAAAAGGAAGGAGAAGACGGACGTAGGAAAATTAATCAGATCACCAGATACCTTACCATCATTATCACTGCCGTACAGTCGGTTGGCTTTTTGGTTAACTTAAAAACAGAAAACCCGGGCGCAATCATATCAGCCGTAGAAGGCAGCGGAGTATCAGATTTCATGTTTATGTTTACCGCAGTTGTGGTATTAACTGCTAGCACCATGTTTGTTTTATGGCTTGGCGAACGCATAACAGACAAAGGCATAGGTAATGGCGTATCGCTCATTATTATGATAGGAATTATTGCCCGTTTACCATTTGCCTTGAAAGATGAGTTTGTGTTTAAATTCACAGAATCAGGTGGAGGTTTGGTGATATTCTTAGTTGAACTTGCTGCTCTATTCGCTATTATCATGGCTGTTATCCTGTTGGTTCAGGGTACCAGACGGATACCGGTTCAATACGCTAAACGAATCGTTGGCAATCGCCAAACAGGCGGAGCTCGTCAGTATTTACCGCTAAAAGTAAATACAGCAGGCGTAATGCCAATTATTTTTGCTCAGGCATTAATGTTTATACCATCAACTGTAGCTCAGTTTTTTCCAAACTACGAGAGCATGCAAATTTTGATGTCGTTAGCTAATCCAGGGTCGTTTGCTTACAACTTTACCTTTGCTATACTTATTATTCTGTTTACCTATTTCTACACAGCAATTTCAGTGAACTCTACACAAATTGCCGATGAGTTAAAACGTAACGGAGGGTTTGTTCCCGGAGTAAAACCCGGACAAGCAACTGCTAGTTTCATTGATAACATCATGTCTCGTATTACTTTACCAGGTTCTCTATTCCTTGCATTTGTGGCTATATTGCCCTCATTGGCCGGTGTATTGAACATTAATAGCCAGTTTGCCCAGTTTTACGGGGGAACATCGTTGTTAATTTTGGTGGGAGTTGTGCTGGATACGCTTCAACAAATAGAAAGCCACTTGTTGATGCGACACTATGATGGGTTAATGAAATCTGGTAAGTTAAAAGGACGTACCACAGCAGGAGTAGGTGCAGCATAAAATAAAATTGGCAATTTAAAAAGAAACTGCTATTTTTGCAGCCCTTATAAAAGTAAGTATGTCAAAACAGTCACTGATAAAACAGGACGGAGTAATAACGGAAGCATTAAGTAACGCAATGTTTAGGGTGCGCCTTGAAAATGGTCATGAGATCATTGCCCACATTTCAGGAAAAATGAGGATGCACTACATAAAAATATTGCCAGGCGATAAAATAGCGGTGGAAATGTCACCGTATGATTTATCAAAAGGCAGAATTATTTACAGATATAAGTAAACGTAAAGATGAAAGTTAGAACATCTGTTAAAAAACGCAGCGAAGATTGTGTTTTAGTAAAACGTAAAGGTAGGATTTACGTAGTAAACAAAAAGAATCCAAAGTTTAAACAACGTCAAGGATAATTAAGAACTATGGCTCGTATATCAGGTATAGATTTGCCTAAAAACAAAAGAGGTGAGATTGGTCTCACTTACATTTATGGCATCGGAAGATCAACCGCTCAGCAAATATTAACTGAGTGTGGTATTGATTGGAACAAAAAAGTTAGCGAATGGAATGACGAAGAGTTAACCAAGATTCGTAAACATATTACTGAAGGTTTAACTGTTGAAGGTGAATTGCGTTCAGAAAAACAACTAAACATCAAACGTTTGATGGATATTGGTTGCTACCGTGGTTTACGTCACCGTAAAGGATTGCCTTTGAGAGGACAGCGTACACGTACAAATGCACGTACTCGTAAAGGTAAACGTAAAACAGTTGCCGGCAAGAAAAAGGTAACTAAATAATAATAAAGAGTAACAATGGCTACAAATAATTCAAAAAAAGTAAGCAAAAAAAGAGTAGTTGCGATTGACGCAAATGGTCAGGCGCATATAAAAGCTACTTTTAATAATATTATTATTTCAATTACCAACTCTGCAGGACAAGTAGTTTCTTGGGCTTCTGCCGGTAAGATGGGTTTTCGCGGCTCAAAAAAGAACACACCTTATGCAGCCCAAATGGCAGCGCAAGATTGTGCTAAGGTTGCCGTAGATGCCGGAATGAAAAAGGTTGAGGTGTTCGTTAAAGGACCGGGTTCAGGACGTGAGTCAGCTATACGTACTTTGCAAGCCTCAGGTTTGGATGTACTATCCATTCGCGATATTACCCCAATGCCCCACAATGGCTGCCGCCCTCCTAAGAAGAGAAGAGTATAATAATTACCAGGATTAAGAATTAAGAAACATGGCAAGATATATTGGACCAAAAACTAAAATTGCTCGCAGATTTAAAGAGGCAATTTATGGACCGGACAAAAACTTTGATAAAAGAAATACACCTCCGGGCCAACACGGTCAATCGCGTAAAAGAGCTAAATTAACTGAATACGCTGTTCAGTTATACGAAAAACAAAAAGCAAAATATACTTATGGTGTATTAGAGCGTCAGTTTTACAAAACGTTTGAAACCGCTGCCCGCAAAAAGGGTGTTACCGGTGAAAACTTAATGAAATACTTAGAAGCTCGTTTAGATAACACAGTGTACCGTTTAGGTATTGCCCAAACCCGTGCCCAAGCTCGCCAATTGGTTAGCCATTGTCACATCGTGGTAAATGGTGCTGTGGTTAATATCCCTTCGTATACTTTGCGTCCCGGTGATGTAATTGAAGTAAGGGAAAAATCAAAAACTTTGGAGGTTATTGCAAGTTCAATTGCACACGCTAATCCTAGACGTTTCAACTGGATCAATTGGGATGAAAAAGCCATGAAAGGCACTTTCTTAAACATGCCTGAAAGAGATCAAATTCCTGAAAACATCAAGGAACAGTTAATCGTTGAATTGTACTCAAAATAATAATTAATAATATAAAATGGCCATTCTCGCATTTCAAAAACCCGATAAAGTTATTATGCATAAAGAAACTGACTTTTTTGGTCAGTTTGAATTTCGTCCTTTGGAAAAAGGATATGGAGTTACTATTGGTAACGCATTGCGCAGAATTCTGCTCTCCTCTTTAGAAGGATATGCAATCAGCTCTGTAAAGATTGCAGGTGTTGATCATGAGTTTTCAACCATCAAAGGGGTAATTGAAGATGTTACTGAAATTATCTTAAACCTAAAACAAGTTCGTTTCAAGCGTATTGTTGACGGTGTAGATAATGAGAAAATTTTTATCAGCATAAAAGGTTCTGAACAATTTACTGCCGGTGAAATTGGCAAGCACACCAATGCTTTCAAAATCTTAAATCCAAATTTGGTTATCTGCAATATGGATCCCAAAGTTCATATTGAGATGGAAATTACCGTTGATAAAGGACGTGGTTATTTGCCAGCAGAAGAAAATAAACCGAAAGATGCTGTTGTAGGACTAATTGCAGTAGACGCGATTTTTACCCCAATTAAAAATGTAAAATACAGCGTTGAGGATT
>RDYC01000248.1 GCA_004293295.1 Bacteroidota bacterium | reverse complement strand
AGGATATTACTTAACCGTGTTGCGGTTATTGTTGTTATACAAAGAAACCAAGGTTGAAATATGGCTTGACGGAGAAAAGGCAACCCAAGAAAAATTGTTTATGATGAGCGCAGCAAATGGCATTACTTATGGAGGTGGGTTTAAAGTAGCACCATTTGCCCAAATGAATGATGGGTGGCTTGAGGTAATAACAGTAAAAAAAATAAATATATTAAGTAGGGTGAGCTATTTGCCTGTGATAGAAAAAGGGCAACATTTGAATAAGCCATTGCCATTTATTGCCTACCAACAAGCCAAGCAGATAACCATTAAAAGTGAAGAGCCACTACAAGCTCACCTTGATGGAGAATGGATGCAAGCAAATGATTTTACCATCAATATATTACCTGCACAATACCTGATTCGCTGTTAAATAAAGGTTATTTTTTCTGCTCTTGCTCGCGTTTTTTGTCTGCTTTTTCAGCCCGTTTGTTTCCACCAAAAACACTTATCGTTACATACCTTCCCGGATACTTTTGCATATCAGCCAATAGCGCACTAAGCTCTTTGCTGCTGCTGGTTAAGTTTTTATACAACTCGTCATTATTGGCCAATTGCCCCAAGCTGCCCTCGCCACGGTTCACTTTGTCTAACATGGTTTGTAATGCGGCCAACGAACCATTTAAGCGAGCAATGGTTTGTTTTAAATCAGAAGCTGCAATGCTGTCAGTGATTTTCGAAACATTTTTCAAAGCATGGGTAAGTACCTCATTATTGTTTTTCAAATTCAATAAGATGCTCTCCGTGTGGGCAAACATGTTATTCAATTTACCTTCTTGGTTTTGGGTTAAGTTGTCCAAACGTTGGGTAATGTTGCGCACATGGTGCAATGTTCCGGTTAAGTCGTCCACCCCATTAGAAAGTTTTTTAGTTCCGGTTGAATCAAAAATAGAATTCATGCTTTGCAACACCCTATCTAAAGTGGCAAGCACCTGTTCGCTTTTTTCTTTTACAGGCGATACCAAGTTGTTGATGGTTTCTGCAAGTCCTTCTTCCACAGCCGGTTCTAAGGTATCAAATGGATGAAGAACAGTAGTGCCACTACCCAATTCAAGTTGCAACGCCTTAGTTCCCAACAAATCCGTACTGGTTATTTTTGCCCGAGTACCTTTAGGCATTTTGATGGAGCCATCAACTGCAATGGTTACCAATATCCTGCTGGCATCACCGGGATGCAGTAGGTCAACCTCCTCTACCTGCCCAATTTTAAACCCATTAATAAGTACTTGAGTTGATTTAATGACCCCACCGGTGTTGGCATAAACCACATAATACCTGGAGTAGGTTTTTAAAAAATTAAAACCCATCATGAAATTAAATCCGAGTATAAAAATAACGATGCCTGCAAAGGCAAAAACACCGACTTTGGCTTCTTTAGATAACTTCAAAACAAGATAAATTAGTGAACAAAAATAGGGGAATACCTAAGCAAAACAAGGTGTTTGTCATCTTATCGGTTTTTTTCTACCGATGTTTTATACTGTTTAACCGCCAAAGCTATAGCTCCTGAAAGCCTGGTTTGGCCGGTATCGCTTGTTAAATAGAATCGCTCTTTGGCATTGCTTAAAAAACCGGTTTCAATTAAAATGCTGGGCATTTTACTTTTCCATAACACCATTAAACCGGCCTGCTTAACACCACGGCTGGTTCTGTTAACGGCTAAAAAATTCTTTTCCACATTGGAAGCCAGTTTTAAACTTTGCTCCAAATAAGCACTCTGTAAAAAACTGAAATAAATATGTGCCTCAGGCGAGTTAGGGTCAAAACCTTCATATTTTTCTTGGTAATCCTTCTCCAATAATATTACACTGTTTTCGCGCTTCGCAACATCAAGATTACCATCACTTTTATGCAGCCCCATGCTGAAAGTTTCAGTGCCAAATACCTCCGTTTTTTTATTGGCGTTGCAATGGATACTCACAAATAAATCAGCATTTTGGCGATTTGCAATACCGGCCCTTTCGTGCAATTCTATAAACTCATCATTATCCCTTGTGTAAATTACTTTAACATCTGGCATGAGTTTTTCTATCTCCCTACCTACTTTTAAAGCAACAGCAAGTGTTACATCTTTTTCTTTGGCTCCACCGTACATACAACCTGCATCATGGCCTCCGTGGCCGGCATCAATGGCAACAGTGGTTATTTTGGGTTCCTGCAAAGTGTCCAATGGTTTATACGCACAAAGCAACCCAAGCAACAACATTGCCGATATTGTGTAAGGTAATTTTAATAAATACCCAGTTTTGTATAGTTTTGCGCGCATTGGCATACCACAATTTTAAAAAGTATTATTCAAATAGTATCAATAAGAGGGCAATTTGTTTTACCCTGCTGGTGTTAATGTGTTCAATTGTGTATGCACAACAAAACAAGCCGGCAGCTAAAACACCTACTGATACACTTAATGCTACTCCTCCGGTTATCCTACAACCAACAAATACTATACCAACCGATTCATCAACGTTAAATGCCGACTCAACCAGTTTACCCAAAGCAAAAGGGGCAATACCCAGCAAGGTAAAATATAATGCAGATGACAGCATTGACTATAATGCTGAAAAGCAGGAAGTGTATTTGTTTGGAAATGCAGTTGTTGAGTATGAAGATGTTACATTAAAGGCGGCCTATATCAAAATTGAATTGGGTAAAACTTTGGTGCATGCCAACGGAGTTAAAGACTCAACGGGCAAGTTGGTGGGAACGCCTATTTTTAACCAAGCGGGCTCCGAGTATAAGGTGGAGCGGGTTTCGTACAACTATAAAACCAAAAAGGGGTATTTAAGTGAGTTGCGTACCAAGGAGGGCGAAGGATATGTAAGGGGAACCGATGTGATTAGAACGCCTGATAATGAATTTGGCATTAAAAAATCATATTACACCACTTGCGAATTGGATACTCCCCATTTTCATATTCACGCAGCAAAACTCAAAATAATTCCCGATAAAAAAATCGTTACAGGTCCGGCCAATTTGCAAATTGCAGGAATGCCAACTCCCTTGGTTGTGCCATTTGGTATTTTTTCAATTAAAAGGGGGCAATCCTCAGGTATTATTATTCCAACTTATGGAAATAGCGAAAATCGAGGCTTTTTCCTGAGAGGTGCCGGATACTACTTTGGATTAGGCGAAAAAGCCGATTACATGGTAACCGGAGATATTTTTACACAAGGCAGTTGGGCTTTAAACAACTTGTTACGTTACAACAACAGGTATCGGTTTAATGGGCAACTGGGCGTAAATTTCGCCAATAACAAATTTGGTAATTTTGGTGACCCCGCTTTTAGCCAAAACAAAGACTTGCGAGTAAACTGGGTACACAATGTTGATCCCAAAGCAAGGCCGGGAACCATTTTTGGTGCCAATGTAAATTACATCACCCCATTTTACCTGCGTAATAACTCGTATGTGCCAACAAACATCACGGCCAACCAAATCATCAGTAGCATCAATTACAGCAAAAGCTTTAGCGGAGGTAAATACAACCTCAATACCAATGCCAGCATGTCGCAAAATTTAACCACCCGACAGTTATCGGTAGGCTTCCCCAATTTAACCTTCACCGTAAGTAGTTTTAACCCATTTAAGGCCAAATCAAAACCTACTGCCGAAAAGTGGTATGAAAATATCAGTGCAAACTATACCCTTAATTTTAGAAATGAACTCAATACCTATGATACCTTATTAACCGGTAAAACCAGCCGCGAAATCATGAGGTATTTGGATACCACCTTGCGTAACGGTATGCAGCATTCACTCCCCATTCAAACGTCTTTTAAATTGTTTAAATATTACACCCTTTCAGCGGGCGTGCAGTTAAACGAAACCTGGTACTTACAAAGCATTAATAAAGAGTTTGTAAATGGAACCGTAGTTACCAAAAGGGTTGATGGCTTTGTAAGGGCATTTACTTACTCGCCCAGGGTAGGTTTAAACACCCGTTGGTATGGGATGAAAAGTTTTAAAGGAAACACAATCAAGGCCATCCGACATGTAGTTTCGCCAACATTGGATTTTAGCTACACACCCGATTATGGAGCTGCTTCGTTCGGTTATTTTAAAACATATAGAGACACATCCAATAACGAGTTTAAATACAGCATTTTTGAAGGGGGCATTTTTGGAGGACCCGGGCTAGGCAGGCAGGGCAATATCGGTTTTGGTATTGACAACAATATTGAAATGAAGGTAATGCGCGGAAAAGATACTGCACGCAAAGAAGAAAAAGTGCAGATTTTTGAAACATTCCGAATCGGGTCATCCTACAATATCTTTGCAGATTCATTGAACCTTGCCCCTTTTGCCTTAAGTGCCCGAACACGACTTTATAAAAACATCACCATTAACGGTTTTGCCACCCTCGATCCTTATGATAATCAGATTATCACTGCATCATCGGGATTTAAAACAGTTAACCGGGTAAATGAATTTTACTTTGGTAAAGGTAGGCTAGGTAAAATAACCAACGGTAATATCGGGCTGTCAGCATCATTTAATCCGGAAACTTTCAGGAAAAAAAGCGAAGAAAAACGCAAGAAATACGCCAACGAGCGCAACTATGTAAACGATAACCCATTAGATTACTACGATTTTAATATCCCTTGGAATTTAAGTGTAAATTATACCGTGCAATACAACGCTTACAACAATTTAAACAATGCACAAAACAGCAACTTTGTGCAAACCCTCAATTTTAGCGGAGATTTTAATTTAACCAAAAATTGGAAAGTTGCCGGTTCAAGTGGTTACGACCTGCAAAACAAACAACTTACCTTTACCAGTTTTGATATTGTGCGCGATTTACATTGCTGGACGTTTAAGTTAACCTGGATTCCAATAGGATTCCGTCAAAGTTTCTTCTTTCAAATTAATGTAAGAGCAAGCATGTTGCAGGATTTAAAACTTACCAGAAGAAGAGAATGGTTTGATAGCCAGTTCTAATACTGGCCTCATAAAAAACACAATGCCAATAAGCAACGCTGTTTAACAATGTTTTACGTGTAAATCTCAAATACATTTATACCTTTGCACCACCTTTAAAAATCAATTTATTATAGTATGGCTTTAGAAATAAAAGTGCCTTCAGTAGGAGAATCAATAAGCGAAGTAACCGTTGCCAGGTGGAATAAAAAAGAAGGTGATTACGTGGATATGGATGAGTTGTTGTGTGAGTTAGAGAGTGATAAAGCAACATTTGAACTGAATGCCGAAGCTGCGGGTGTATTATCGCCTAAGGCTGCCGAAGGAGATACCATTAAAGTAGGCGATTTAATTGCCACCATTGATACCAGTGCTCCTAAACCATTAGGTAAAGAGGCTACGGCACCTAAACCGGAAACGAAACAAGAGGCCAAAACTGTTGCCCCTGCGGCAGTAAATACCCCATCAGAAAGTTATGCAACTGGCACTCCAAGCCCTGCTGCTGCAAAAATATTGGCCGAAAAAGGCATTGAAGCTAAGGATGTTAAAGGTACCGGTATTGCCGGCCGCATTACCAAAGCGGATGCGTTAAGTGCTGAATTGAAAGTAACAGTTAATGAGGGCAAATTAAGGAATGAGCGTGCAGAAAAAATGAGTTCATTGAGAAAAACCGTAGCCAAGCGCCTGGTAGCGGTAAAAAATGAAACCGCCATGCTCACTACCTTTAATGAGGTAGATATGAAGCCCATTATGGACTTACGCGCCCAGTATAAAAACCAGTTTAAGGAGGCATTTGGTGTAAACCTTGGTTTTATGAGCTTTTTTACCAAAGCGGTAACCATTGCGTTAAAACAATACCCGGCAGTTAATGCCTACATAAATGGAGAAGAAATTATTTACCACGACTACTGCGATGTATCTATTGCAGTAAGCGCACCAAAAGGGTTGGTAGTTCCGGTAATCAGAAATGCAGAAAGCCTGAGTTTAGCAGAAATAGAAAAAGAAGTGTTGGTACTGGCTACCAAAGCAAGAGAAAATAAGTTAAGCCTCGAAGAAATGACAGGGGGTACCTTTACCATTACCAACGGTGGCGTGTTTGGCAGCATGTTAAGCACCCCAATTATCAATGCTCCTCAATCGGCAATTTTAGGTATGCACAATATTGTTGAGCGTCCCGTTGTTAAAGATGGACAAATTGTAATCCGCCCGATTATGTATGTGGCACTTAGTTACGACCACCGCATTATTGATGGCCGTGAGTCAGTTGGCTTTTTGGTTAAAGTGAAACAATGCTTGGAAAATCCTACCTTGCTGTTAACCTCCGGCAACGACCCGCATAAAATGGCACTGGGGCTGTAAAATAGCAATCAGTATCAATAGAGGTATCCCTAAGGGATAAACATTATATTCGTTACATGAAGAGAATCGGTTGTTTTTTTCTCATTTTGAGTACCTCAGTTTGTTGTTTTTCCCAGCAGAAGGGCATCACATTAAACGAAAAAAACAAACCATTATCAGCAATTTTATCGGCCATTCAAGCTCAGTCAACCCTAAGCTTTACATACAGTTCTGACATAATTGACTTAACAAGACTGGTTAGCATAAATGTGACAAATGCGGGTATAGAAGAGGTTCTCAAGAAATTATTTAACAATACCCCCATTACCTTTTCACTAAGTGGTGATAAGGTATTGTTGTTTAAAAACAGCCAATACAAAGTTACCATAAGTGGCTATTTAAGAGAGAAGGGAACGGGCGAATTATTAATTGGAGCAACAGTATCAACATTACCTCCTTACTCCGGTTGTATAACCAATGCATACGGGTTCTATTCCATCACGCTACCCATGGATACTTTTGTGTTACAATACAATTATATCGGTTACCAGCGTGTCGAAAAAAAATTGGTGGTTTCAGAGTCGAAACAAATCAATGTGCAGTTGGAACCTAATACCTCGTTAGATGAAGCACAGGTAAAGGCAAAACAGCAGCAAAATGAACTCACACCTAATAAAGTATCGGTTCCCATACAGGAAATCAACAATATCCCAATGATATTGGGAGAGAAGGATGTAGTAAAATTTATCATGTTATCATCCGGTGTGCAAAAGGGAAACGAGGGTAATGGCTATATTTATGTGAGAGGTGGTGGACCTGACCAAAACCTTATCCTGATAGATGATGCGGTAATTTATAATGCGTATCATTTTTTAGGGTTATCTTCCTTATTCTCCGGTAACGAACTGCGCAAGGCCGAACTTTACAAAGGTGGATTCTCTGCAAAATATGGCGGCCGATTATCATCAGTATTAGATATGAGCATGAAAGATGGCAATCGCGAACGTTATGGTTTTGACGCCATGGCAGGTGTCATTTCGTCAAGGATTATGGTTGAAGGTCCCATACAAAAAAACAAATCGTCCTTTTTGTTTTCATTGCGCAAATCATACATCAGCGAATTGGCTGACTTGGTAGCTGATGATGGTTCAACCGTTTTAGATTATAACTATTATGATATGCATGCCAAGCTATCAACAAATATGGGTAACCATGATAGGCTTATGTTAAGCGCCTATTTGGGTAAAGATGGTTTAATAAACAACCCGGGCAGTGGGCTTAGCATAGATGAGGATGGCATTTCATGGGGTAACAGGGCATTGTCACTCAGGTGGAACCATCAATTTAACGGCAAGTTATTTGCAAACACCTCTTTGGTTTCAAGCTTTTACCAAACAGGTTTGGCATTTGGTGATATAGATTATAATTCGGGTTATAAATCTTTTTCAAGTGTGCGATCATCTATTCAGGATTACACGCTAAAAACCGACTTCGATTACCTTAAAAGTAAAAAGCACCAGTTTAAATTTGGCGCAGGTAGCACCCTCCACTATTTTACCTCCACCACCCGTTTAGCAGCCTATAAGGATTTGGCGTTTTTTGATGAAGATAAATACATGGCCAAAGAGGCATTTGGTTACGGAGAATGGCAATGGAATTTAACCAATCGCTGGCTTATCAATACCGGGTTACGTTACTCCTATTTTAAAAGAACAAAGGCGTATAACCGACTTGAGCCAAGGTTAAACATTCAGTATAGTACCAAAACCAACTGGCAATTTAATGCCAGTTATGCGTTAATGAACCAATACCTGCATTTGGTTAGTGCATTTAATGGGTTGGGTTTTCCTAATGATGTTTGGGTTTCTTCAAACAACAACCTTGCCCCACAAAGATCAAATCAGGTTACACTGGGGGTAGTTAAAAATAATTTATTCAACAATAAACTATCGGCCATTGTTGAAGTTTATGGCAAACAAATTACCAATACCACCTCACTTAAAGAAGGGGCATTCTTTTACCAGGTTCTGCCATTGCCCAACCTCACCACTCCGGTAGATATGTGGGAAGATTTGGCTACACAAGGCGATGCCACCTCTTATGGGATTGAGTTTATGGTTAAAAAATCGGGCAAACGCTTTCAAGGTCATATTAGCTATACCTTGTCAAAAACCACCATGCGCTTTAGTGAGTTGAATAATGGCAATGCATTTAACGCCAATTTTGACAGAACCCATGATATTGGCATTCACCTCAGTTACAAAGCAGGTAAACACTTTATGGTGTCTTCAAATTGGGTATATGGTACCGGAAATCCCATTTCACTGCCCAGTGGAGAGTATTTTGTGCCAGACCCTGTTAATAAAGACCAACTCCGTAAAGAATATTATTACGAAGAAAAAAATAATTTTAGGATGCAGGATTATCATCGGCTTGATCTATCTGTTCAATATATTAGCCGTTTAGCCAAAAAAATGGAAAGTACTATTGAGTTCAGTATCTTCAACATGTATAACAGGGCGAATCCGTTTTATTATGATGTAACTACTAAGTATTCATCACAAGGAGAAGCCGTGGGTCGGAAGTTGCAAAAGGTGAGTTTGTTTCCAATTATGCCATCATTAAGTTGGGGGGTAAAATTTTAGTATGAAAAGTGTAAAAACAGTTACTTTCAGTATTTTATTGAGCCTGTTATTAGGTGGATGCGAGAGGTATGAGATTTTAGAAACACCTACCCAATTTAAAGCAAAGTTGGTGGCGTTTGCATCAATTGATGCAAACCAAAAAAGCGGCAGCCTGATGCTGAATAAAACAATTCCGGTTATTGGGGGTTCCGATACCATTACTCAACCTGATTATGTACATAATGCCGAGGTTTATTTAATTCACCAAAATAAGCAATACGCATTTGTTTATGATGAAGTAATGAAGAGGTATGAAGTAACCTTGGACAGCAATGGCTTTAAATCAGGGGAACAATACACCATTAAAGTAAGCACGCCAAACGAAACGATTGTTGGCTCCACACGTATTCCTGATGCCCCGAAAATTGAATGTACCATTTCTACCGAAACCATTTTTATAACCGGATTTTATTTTACCGGTATACGTTTTAAGTATAAGTTACTTTCTGCAACATCAAATATTTTGTTATTACCTTCTTTAATAGGCATGGATTCTTCAGAAAACCCCTTACGAATAAGTGGAGGTGCTAAACCGGTAATTTTGGTTAAAAATGGAGAAACGGTTGAGCAATTATTTCAAAGCACCGACAATTTTCCTTTATTAGGGATAGTGGCTCGAGTAAAACTGCAAGTAGTTGCGTGTGATGATGCTTACGCAGCATATTACAACAAGTTTGCTTCCTTTGATGGGGGTTCGTTTGTAGAGCCATTTACACAACCCAAAATTAC
>RDYC01000247.1 GCA_004293295.1 Bacteroidota bacterium | reverse complement strand
TAATACATAAACTTTATTTTCATACTTATCGCTATGATTCCAAAGTTCTATTTGAGCCAAGGTTTGGTTTGAGAATGAATTACTCATAACAAATGAAGGATGTCCCATAGCACAACCTAAGTTTACTAAACGGCCTTCGGCTAAAACAATTATTTCTTTGCCATCAACATTGTAAACATCAACCTGTGGTTTGATTGTGTATTTTGCTGATCCGTAATTCTTGTTTAACCAAGCCATGTCAATTTCATTGTCAAAGTGTCCGATATTACAAACAATTGACTTATCGCGCATGGTTTTGAAATGACGCTCAGTAATAATGTTTACATTTCCTGTTGCTGTTACAAAAATGTTTGCACGTGAGCATGCATCTTCCATAGTTACTACTTCAAAACCATCCATTGCTGCTTGTAATGCGCAAATAGGATCAATTTCTGTAACTAAAACACGAGCTCCCGCACCACGTAAAGATTCGGCTGAACCTTTTCCAACATCACCATAACCCGCTACAACAGCAACCTTGCCCGCCATCATTACGTCAGTAGCCCTGCGGATAGCGTCTACCAATGATTCTTTACAACCGTATTTATTATCAAACTTTGACTTAGTTACAGAATCGTTTACGTTTATTGCAGGCATTACTAACGTGCCCTTTTTCATACGCTCGTATAAACGATGTACTCCGGTGGTAGTTTCCTCTGAAAGTCCTTTAATATCTTTGGTTAACTCAGGATAGCGATCAAATACCATGTTGGTTAAATCGCCTCCATCGTCTAATATCATATTTAAAGCTTTACCACCTTCAAAAGCAGTAAGTGTTTGTTCAATGCACCAATCAAACTCTTCTTCGTTTTGTCCTTTCCATGCATAAACCGGAATACCGGCAGCAGCAATAGCAGCAGCTGCATGATCCTGAGTAGAGAAAATATTACATGAACTCCAAGTTACTTCAGCTCCTAACGCTTTTAGTGTTTCTATCAATACTGCTGTTTGAATGGTCATGTGTAAACAACCGGCAATACGTGCTCCTTTTAATGGTTGTTGTGGACCATATTCTTTCCTAATTGCCATTAAACCAGGCATTTCAGCCTCAGCCAGTTTAATCTCTTTTCTTCCCCACTCTGCTAGTGAGATGTCTTTTACTTTGTAAGGTAATGTTGTTGTTGATTCCGACATAAATATTTAAATCTTAAAGGTTTGCAAACCTACTTGTTATTACACTATAATAAAAATTTATTTTATGTTAACAGGTAGCAGAATTACATTTGTATACATGTGACAATTTTCTGCCAATATTATTTGGCTTGAAGATTGATTATATATTAAACAAATATTTAAAAATAAGATTATGCCATATCCAGAAATGTTAGTTGCACCTATGCGTCAACAACTAGAAAATGTTGGTTTTACCAGCTTAATGACTGCTTCTGAAGTAGAAAATGCACTTAACGACAAAACCGGCACCAAGTTGTTGGTTTTTAACTCTGTGTGCGGTTGCGCAGCAGGTACATGTCGCCCAGGTGTTATGAAAGCAGTAGAACATGCTACTAAGAAACCTGACACGTTGCTTACTGTTTTTGCCGGCCAAGAAACAGAAGCAGTAGCCAAAGCACGAGAGTATACCGCCCCTTTTCCTCCATCAAGTCCGAGCATTGCTCTTTACAAAAATGGCGAGTTGGTTCATTTTATCGAACGGCACATGATTGAAGGCCGAAGTGCTGACATGATTGCAGCTAACTTAGAAGCTGCCTTTAATGAGTTTTGCTAAATTCCGAAGGAATACTTAAGTAAATCATTTTTAATACTAACCACCTGAAATGCCGCTTGTTAAACGATAAGTGGCATTTTAGGTTTGGCCATGTTGGTTAGAATCTCCTTTTGGCCTGCTATCCTTTAACATCAACATAAAACCAATAGTTCCCAAAGCTAAAATTAGTAAATACCAATACTGTTTCTTAATGTAAAAATCAATTCCTAGATAAATCATCATAGCTAAGAAAATAATCCCTCGGCTAACCTTTGCTGTATTTACATTTAACTTTAATCTTGGTAAAATACCATACATAAAAATTACAATGGCTGCTATTACTAAGGCCAAGTATATTGCTTTGGTATAACTCATTTTAAGTTTAATAATTTTACCAATTTGTTAAATATTTCTGTGTTCTCATACATTCCGGCAAACTCTTGAGCACCGGCCCCGTAGGCAAAAACTGGCACCATTACTCCACTATGATCCTTTGTGGTATAAATCGGACTAAATCGTAATGGGTCATCATGTTCATTTAAAGCAAGCCCCCCAGTTTCATGATCTGCCGTAACAACAACCAACATTTCTTTGTCTTTTGCAGCCATGTCTAAAACCACATTAATTGTTTCGTTAAAGTCGTATAATTCTGATGCCATGTATTTATAGTTATTTTCATGCCCGCCCCAATCAATTTGGCTACCTTCAATCATTAACATAAACCCATTTTTATTTGTTGATAGATTTTTAACAGCTTGTTCAGCCGCGCGCTTTAAATAATCACCTCTTCCCTTTTGCATGGTTGGCATCCCGTCTTTTGCTAGCAAGTAAATGTATTTGGTTGCTGCTATATCCTTTAAAATAGTATCATTAATTACTAGAAAACCACTTGCCTTGAGTTCAGCACTTAAATCTCTTTTGTCTTTTCTATTAAAAATAAAATCGGCTCCTCCTCCTATTGCTATATCACAATTTCCATTAAGTAAAAAAGTAGAGATACTATCATACAACCTTCTATTTCCTACGTGTGCATAAAAACTTGCCGGTGTTGCATGCTGTATACTTGAGGTTACCACAACTCCGGTTGATAATTTACGCTGCTTGGCCAGTTCGAATAGTGTTGGTAATGGCACTGTATCAGCATCAACACCAATAGCATGATTGTATGTCTTCTTTCCAATACTAAATGCAGTGGCTCCTGCACCACTATCAGTGATGTATTGCTTTGCGGAACTGGTTTTACTTAAGCCAATAAATGGGAATCTTAAAAAGGCGTTCTGACCAGTGTAGGTGCTCATTGCCCCGCTAATTTGGGATAATCCCATACCATCGCCAATTAAAAAAATAACCCGTTTAGGTTTACTTGCATGCTGGGCACTAAGGGCAATCGAAAGTACACACTGAAGTGTAATTAATACTACCTTAAAACTTATTGGTTTAATCATGGTCGCAATTTACATCAATTCATAATACTTTCCGGGCAATGAGCGAATGATTCCTTTAAATTCTAAATCGAGGAGCAATAACGAAAGTGTACCGTTATCTATTTGCAAATGAAATGCGAGATCATCAATACCTACTTTTATTTTTTCCTTTATAACGGCAACTACGCCAAGTTCTTTTTCAGATAAAGGTATCTTAATTTGTGCATTTTTAAGAGACTGTTGTTGTGGTGCCTGCCATCCCATTAATGTAAGTAGATCTTCCGGAACGGTTAGAATATTGGCCTTGTTCAGCTTAATTAATGAGTTGCAACCAAAAGAGAACTCATCACTAGCGCGCCCAGGCACCGCCATGACTTCCTTGTTGTAGGTATTTGCAATTTCTGCAGTAATCATTGCTCCTCCTTTAACACCTGTTTCTACCACTACCAAAACATCGCTTAATCCGGCCACAATTCGGTTTCGTTGAGGAAAATTTTCCCTATCAGGATTTGTTTTACTTGGAAACTCCGTTAACAATCCTCCATTGTTTAACATTTGTTTAGCCAAATTTTTATGCTGAGCAGGGTATATACGATCTAATCCATGTGCCAATACTCCAACAGTTTGTAGATGCTGCTTAATCGCATTTTTGTGTGCCGCTGCATCAATACCTAAAGCCAACCCACTTACTACCAATACTCCTAATGGCTTCAGCATTTCTACCAGTTGTTCAGTAACAACTTTTCCATATTCTGTTGCCTTGCGTGTTCCCACTATCCCCACTATCTTTTCGGCCTCAAGATTTGCATTGCCTAGACTATAGAGCATGACTGGGGCATCAGCTATTAGTTTTAATCGTGTGGGATAATTTTGGTCAAGGTAAAAATGTGTTGTTATGCCATGCTTCGTTATAAAATCAATTTCAGTTTCTGCCGCTTTAAAATCTTTAAATTGTACAATGTGATCTGCAAGTCTTTCGCCAATACCCGGAATTTGCAGCAACCGAGATTTCTTTTGCTTAAATATTGCTTCAACACCTCCGCAATAACTTACTAAATTTTTTGCCAACACGTTACCTATGCCGGGAATAAGGTTTAAGGCTATTTGATATAACAACTGATGCATTACCTAAATACTTCAGTACTCGAAATAAATAATAAATATCTTTTTATTTAAGTATTGATTAAATATAGCTGCTAATAATTTTAGCATCTCTACAGTAAGCCTTTTGCTATTAAGTATGGAATAATTAACCATAACAACCCTTTAATAAAAAAGAACAAAAAGCCTACTAAACCCAGTTTATGCAGCCAGTTTTTAAGTTTATGCCGCATGGCAGCCTTATTCTTCTCCAACATAAATTAGTTTCCGATGACATTGTATACCTTAAAGGTTGATGACATAGGAGGCTCTTTGCCTTCGTCTTTCGCACGTTTAATATCTTCAAATCCTCGTTTGTGTCCTTCAATAAATGCGGGAGATTGGGTCCAAGTTTTAAATGCATCCTCATTATCCCAAAAACTTATAATCAAGTACGGTTCACCGGGCTGTTGTGGCTTAAGTACATTCATATGTTGAAAGCCAGGCATTTTATCAATGGCATGCGCCCTTGTTGAGAACAACTCTTCAAATCGGGCTTGATAATCGGGTTTACAGTTGATATAGTTAATTGCTACAAAATTCTTTTTCATTATTTTTAGTTTAGGCAACAAAAATAGCAATTATTTTTATTTAGACTAATTACAAATAAAAAATATTGCCAAAAAAAACCTCGCTATTGCTAACGAGGAATTTAATATATCGTAAATGTGTTGTTAATCTATTTTTTTAATGAATCAACAACGGCTTTAAAAGTTTCCGGGTGGTTCATTGCTAAGTCGGCAAGAACTTTACGGTTTAAACCTAAGCTGCTCTTGGTTACCATTCCCATGAACTGAGAGTAAGATAAACCTTCTTGACGCACCCCTGCATTAATACGGGTAATCCACAAGCTGCGGAAGTTACGTTTTTTGGTTTTTCTATCGCGGTAAGCAAAAACCATAGCACGATCAATGGTGTGCTTGGCTATGGTAAGTACATTTTTACGTTTGCCCCAATAGCCTTTGGCCATTTTTAGGAGCTTTTTTCTGCGTCTGCGTGACGCAACTGAATTTACTGAACGTGGCATAATTTTGTTTTTTTGAACCTAAGCGTCCCTTATGGGAACTTTTGGAGCTTTTGTTCGGGTTAAATTTTAAAATAAACCAGGTAATTTTAAGGCTTACCTTTTGCCTTTAGCTTGTTATGGTAATATTATTTACCAATGGCAAGCAGGTTCTTAACTAATCCCATGTCGGCATCACTTACTACAACCATTTTGGTTAGCGCACGTTTTTGCTTAGTGGTTTTCTTAGTTAAAATGTGGTTTTTGTAAGCTTGCGCGCGTTTAATTTTACCACTAGGGGTAAGTTTAAAGCGTTTTTTCGCTGAGCTGTTTGTTTTCATTTTCGGCATAATCCTGTTTCCCTTCTTATTTTAACAATCTACGATATTTACTTTTTTTGGTTTTACTTGCTTCCCTTGCCCTTAGGGGCCATCAGCAAAAACATCTTCTTTCCTTCGAGTTTGGGTAGTTGCTCTACCTTTCCTATTTCGGCAAGCTTCTGGGCAAACTGCAACAGTAGCACCTCTCCCCTTTCTTTATATACGATGGCACGTCCTTTAAAGAAAACATATGCCCTAACCTTATTACCCTCATTAAGGAATTTTTCTGCATGCTTTAGTTTAAACTCAAAGTCATGATCATCAGTATTGGGCCCAAAGCGAATTTCTTTAATTTCTTGTTTTTGTGAATTGGCTTTTAACTCCTTTTTTTTCTTTTTTTGCTCATACAAGAATTTTTTGTAATCAGCAATTTTACAAACCGGAGGTTCCGCATTTGGAGAAATCTCTATTAAGTCTAACTCCAATTCATCTGCCAACCGCAATGCTTCTTGAATAGAAAAAATACCCGGCTCCACATTATCGCCAACTAAGCGAACTTCGCGGGCCCGAATATTCATATTGAGTTTATGCTCCGGCTCGAGAGATTTCCTTCCTCTTGAGATGAATCCAGGTTTTAAACCATTATTTGGGCGATGCCCAGGGCCCGCATTACCGGGAGTATTTGGTGTGTTAGGTGCTGCCAAACGTTACTAATTTATTTTTACTTGTTCTTTAAAATATCCTATAAAATTATCTAACCCCATTTTACCAACTTCTTCGCCTCCGTGCTTTCTCACTGACACTGAATTCTCCTGCATTTCTTGCTCTCCAACCACTAAAATAAATGGTATCTTCTTCATTTCAGCATCTCGTATTTTCCTCCCTACTTTTTCATTTCTTTCATCTAACGGGCCGCGAATATCTGCTTTATTCAGCACATTCACAACTTTTTGCGCATACTCGTGATATTTTTCACTTATTGGCAGTACCGTAATGGGCTCTGGGGTTAGCCAAAGTGGGAAATTCCCGGCACAATGTTCTATCAAAACGGCTACAAATCGCTCTAGGGAACCAAAAGGTGCTCGGTGTATCATTACCGGGCGATGTTTTTGGTTATCACTGCCGGTATATTCCAATTCGAAACGCTCCGGTAAATTATAATCAACTTGTATTGTGCCAAGTTGCCATTTACGACCGATTGCATCTTTTACCATAAAATCGAGCTTCGGACCGTAAAATGCAGCTTCACCAAGCTCAACTACTGTTTTTAAGCCTTTTTCAGCTGCAGATTCAACAATTGCGGCCTCAGCCAATGCCCAGTTTTCATCGGAACCAATATACTTATTTTTATTGCTTGGGTCTCTTAATGATATTTGGGCTGTGTAATCTTTAAAGTCCAATGCCTTAAATACATACAATACCAAATCAATTACCTTAATAAACTCTTCTTTTACCTGATCAGGTCTCACAAAAAGATGAGCATCATCTTGGGTAAACCCCCTTACCCTTGTTAAACCGTGCAATTCTCCAGCCTGTTCATACCTGTATACAGTTCCAAACTCGGCATATCTCACTGGCAAATCTTTATACGATTTTGGGGACGACTTATATATTTCGCAATGATGCGGGCAGTTCATTGGTTTGAGGAAAAACTCTTCTCCTTCTCTTGGGGTTGAAATTGGCTTGAATGAGTCAGCTCCGTACTTCTCATAATGCCCAGAAGTAATGTAAAGGTTTTTGTTACCGATATGTGGGGTAATTACTTGCTGGTAACCAGAATCAACTTGGGCTTTTTGTAAAAACTGAACCAGACGCTCACGCAGCAATGCCCCTTTAGGAAGCCATAATGGTAATCCCATACCAACTTTTTCAGAAAAGGTGAAAAGTTCTAGTTCTTTGCCTAGTTTTCTGTGATCGCGCTTTTTGGCTTCTTCAATCATAGCCAAATGCTCATCTAATTCAGACTTTTTAGGAAAAGTTACTCCATAAATTCTGGTGAGCATTTTATTTTTTTCATCACCTCGCCAATAGGCACCAGCCACGCTCATCAATTTTATGGCTTTGATAAATCCGGTATTGGGTATGTGCGGCCCTCTGCATAAGTCTGTAAAATTACCTTGTTGGTAAAAGGTTATTGCCCCATCTTCCAATCCTTCTAACAAATCGAGCTTATATTCATCACCTTTTTCTTTAAAATAGGTAATTGCATCGGCCTTGCTGATTTCTTTTCTGTTATAGGTGTTGGCCTGTTTGGCCAGTTCCAACATTTTATCTTCAATTTGCTTAAAGTTTTCGGTTGAAAACTCTTTACCTCCGAAATCAACATCATAATAAAAACCGTTCTCAATTGCCGGACCAATGCCAAATTTTGTTCCGGGGAAAATTGCTTCAATAGCTTCAGCCATCAAGTGAGCCGATGAGTGCCACATGGTTTGTTTGGCTTCAATATCATTCCAAGTAAGTAAGGTAAGGGAAGCATCTTGCTTTATAGGGCGAGATGCGTCCCATACTTCGCCATTTACTTTAGCAGCTAAAACATTTCTTGCCAATCCTTCACTGATTGATTTGGCAACATCTAAAGCGGTTGTTCCCGCTTCATACGAACGAACGGAACCGTCAGGTAGTGTGATATTAATATTACTCATAAATTGTGATTCGCAAAGTACGGCCTTATCCTATAAAAAAGAAAACAAATTGGATGGTTCTGATAATTCTATTTGCCACTTAATGATTTTAAGCTTGCTTTTGCCATTTTATGCTCAGGGTTAAGCTCCAAAACATGCTCATAATTAAGCATTGCGTCTTCATAGTTTTTTAATGCTTCAAAACAGACGGCACGCATGTAATAAGCATCGGTATATCCCGGTTCTATTCTGATTACCTGATTAAACTGATCTATCCCCTCTTTATATTTGCCACTGCGTGCAGCAATAACCCCAGCATTGTAATTGGCCAAATAAAACCTATCGTTTGCTTTGAGTGCTTGTTTGTACATAAATATGGCTTTTTTATTTTCACCTTTCTGTTGCAAATAAACCCCTGCATTGTAAGGAGGTTCAGGGCTCTTGGGATTTATTCTTGCCGCAGCAACATAATAATCTAAGGCTATTTTATTACCCAGCGCAGCATATAAAATTCCAAGTTGCATTGCTGCATCATAAAATGTAGCATCAATCTCATATGCCTTTTGGAACGATTGCACTGCACCTGCTGTGTCACCCATTTCTTTCAAGTTCATTCCCTTCAAAAAAAGGGCATTGGTATTGGCCTTATTACCTGCCAATACCACATTCAGTAAATCTACAGACTTTTTATGCTCTTTTACTACCAGATAAAGTTCTGCTAACTTAAATCTTGCATCTTCAAAATCAGGCTTAATGGCAATTATCTGCTCATATATTTTGGCAGCATCCATTGTCCTGTTCATGGCGTATAAAATCCTTGCTTTTAAAAAAAGGTATAACGGATTGTTTTCTGCAAGAACCAACGCCTCATCCACATCAGCTAATGCACGATCAAGGTATTGCTCATCAAAATAAACATTGGCCCTGCGATAATATAGTTCAGGATTTGTTGGATTCTGTTCAATTTCTGCACTTATTGCTTTAGCGGTTTTACTCTTAACAATACCTTCTTTTGAATCAACTTGTTTGTTGCTTGAACCATTACAAGCAAGGATTAGAAGGGCAATGGCTGTGATAAAAATCAGTTTTTTCATAGTTGATTTACAATACTTTTGTTATGCTAAGCAATTAAGAATAAGTCGCAAAAAAAGGAAATAAGTTTGCATTGTACTTACATTTTTTTTGTAATCAGCTAAAACACAAATATTATATTATTATGCCTTTTTATTATAAACAAGGAAACATTCCATCAAAACGTCACGTACAATTTAGAAAACCGGATGGCAAATTATATGCTGAAGAGTTGGTGAGCACGGAAGGGTTTAGTAGTATTTATAGCCTTGTTTACCACTGCCATCCTCCTACTTTGGTTAAAAACATTGGTGAGTCGTATGATGTTTCGCCTAAGGCTGCAATCAAAAAAAATCTACAAAACCGCAGTTTTTTAACTTTTAAAACCAAGCCTGTTGATGATTACTTGGAAAGCAAGGTGTATACCTTGTTTAATAATGATGTTTATTTAGCCTCGGCCGCTCCTAAAAAAA
>RDYC01000037.1 GCA_004293295.1 Bacteroidota bacterium | reverse complement strand
GCCGGAATTAAGCGTTGTTTAACCTTGTTAAAAGAAGGCCATCCCATTGGTATTTTTCCGGCCGGGGAAGTTTCATCATTAAAGCTTACTAATTTAAAAGTGAGTGATAAAATGTGGAGTCCGGTTGTAGGTAAAATGATTATGAAAGCACAAGTACGTGTTGTTCCTGTATTTTTTAGCGGGCACAATAGCTTGGCTTTTAACTTACTTGGGTTGGTTCATCCGGCATTGCGCACAGCCAAACTGCCTTCAGAACTTTTTAATAAAAGTGATGAGAAAATTAAAATCCGCATTGGTAAACCGGTTAGCGTAAAAACACTGAATGAGTTTAAGGAGCCTAATGAATTGTTGCGTTTTCTGCGTGCTAAAACTTATGCCCTTGAATCATCTTTAGAAGTAGAAAGTAAGCCCTTTTTAAAACTTCATTTGCAAAAACCGGCCGAACCTGAACCCATTATTGAACCCACTGATTTAAACTTAATTTTACAAGACATTAAGCGCGCTGAAGCCAAGGATTTATTGTTTACGCATGATACGTGGAAGGTATTTATCAGCCCGGCAAAGTTTATCCCGAATGTATTGCGCGAAATTTCTCGTTTGCGCGAAATTACTTTCAGGGAAGTGGGGGAAGGCACCAACCGCAGTTGCGATACTGATGAGTATGATTTGCATTACAGGCACCTTTTTATTTGGGACGATGAGCACCAAAAAATTGTAGGGGCCTACCGCATAGGGTTGGGTGATGTTTTATACCGCAAATACAAAAAACAAGGATTCTATTTGAATGAACTGTTTAAAATAAAAAAGGAATTCAGCCCTATACTAAAACAAAGCCTTGAGTTGGGCAGGTCATTTGTGGCCAAAGAATACCAACGCAAACCTTACAGTTTAATGTTGTTGTGGAAAGGAGTAAATGAGTTTTTGAAAAAAGAAAATTACCGTTACAAATACTTGATTGGCCCAGTGAGTATCAGCAATAGTTTCTCTGCTTTGTCTAAAGATTTATTGGTTGATTTTATTACCAAACACCATTTTGATAATGAGTTGGCAAAACATGTGAAACCACGCAACAAATACGAATACCAATATAAGGGAGAAGGCTCGGCATTGCGGCACTTGGCCAACGATGATATTAAAGTATTGGACAGCATGATTTCAGAAATTGAAACTTCGCAAAACAAGATACCTGTGTTGCTTAAAAAGTACCTGAAACAAAACGCCAAAATTATTTCATTTAATATTGACCCTAAGTTTAACAATGCCTTAGACGGCTTTTTGGTAATGAATATAGAAGAAGTGCCGGAAGATACGTTTGAAATGGTGATGAGATAGCCGATTTATTTATACACTTCCTTTTAAAATGGTGGCGGGATGTGTTCATCATCATCCACACTCATGTCGTTTAATTTACTGCTTCGGGTAATGGTACCCATGTTGCCGAATCCGTTGTCATCGTTATTAAAGGATTGCAT
>RDYC01000246.1 GCA_004293295.1 Bacteroidota bacterium | reverse complement strand
CTCATCGGCAGTATGTATAACCAAGGCTTTAAGTGTTGCTGAGCGCATAAATGCATTTTTACGCGCGGCATAATGCTGTTGAACCAGTAGCAAGGAACCTGAAACGGCAGGAGTAGCCATTGACGTGCCTTGGTAAGTATCATAATTGGTATTACCGGTAGAAATGGGTGATTTCATGCCTACTCCCGGGGCAACGATATCCGGCTTAATCCTGCCGTCATCCGTTGGGCCCCAACCACTAAAACTACTCATTACCACATCACTTGTTTGTGTCCAACCGTTTCCTGTATTTCCCCCGATTTTATTCACCGCTCCAACGGTTAAAATATTTTTTGCATTACCATAAGTAGAAATACAATCAAAACCTTGTGCGCCACCATCAGCTGGTGGTGCAGTGCCGCTGCCTAGTGTTCCATTTGAATAGTACCAAGTACTTCCGCTTTTATTGTCTCCACGATCGTTACCGGCTGCTTTACAAATTAAATAGTTAGGATAAGCAGCCGCTAAATCATCCCATTCTTTTGCCCTGTCGTCATAAATCCCAAACTTATAATCTTCAACAGTGCTTATTGATGGGTCGCCAAACCATTCCCAACGGGCATTTGTTTCATCATAATCCCATCCGGTAATATTTCCATACGAGTGATTTGAGATGAGCATACCTGCATTAGCCGCTTGAGACATTTCTGTTAAGTCACTATTCCAGTCATAAGCTTTTAAGGTTGCCAAATAAGCCATTCCTTTTGCTTCCGGGTCAACTCCTGAGGCTATCATTGTTCCGGCAACGTGGGTAGCGTGGTTGCTTAGTGCAGGTGCAGCATCGGTTTGGGTTACACGGCCGCCAAACTCTTGATGAGTAGTGAGCACTGCTCCTCCATCCCAAATGCCAAGACGTGATGGCATATTTTGCCCAGTTAACGATGTGCCCGCTGACCCGCCAGGCCAAACTTTATTGGTAGAAAGGGTTCGGCCGGCACCAATATTCGTTGTACCTAGGTACACAATGTGCCCTGTAGAAGTAACATAAACAGCTTGTTTTATTCTTCCTGTTAAACTTTCAATCCGTTCAGGAAGGTTTTTTTCTTTTAACACTTTATCAAGGGCTTGTTTTTCCAGCAAGTATTTTGCCGAAAGCCGTTCGTAAATTAGCTTTGTAGTTTCGGCAGTGGGTACTTCAACTTGTTGGGCATGCGCAACTACTGACCAGCAGCAGATTAAACACGCGTTAAGTAAAATTTTTTTCATGAGTTAAATTTTATGCAGAAAGTAAGTGTTTGGTATTAGTTTTTTTTCTTGTAGGTGGTGTTATAGCGTTTTTCGGGGAGTACCCCTTTATACCTTATAGTATATTTGATTGTGTTTTTTTTATAAAACACACTTCCTTGGGCCAAAATGCTGATTTCTTGTCCTTTTTTAGGGGTAGCACAAGTCATTTCCAGCAAAGGGGCTATTCGTTTAATTGACTTGTAAGAGATGCTATCTGTTATGTACACGGCATTAACATCCGTGCTTCTGAAAATAGTGTCTTTAAGGGTTGATTCATCAATGTTGTTTAATTGAAGCAATTTGCCATCTGCCGATAAGAAAGAGAGATTGAGTTTGCCATTTATCCATTCTATTTTTTGGGTTTTAACTTTAAAAACTATTTTTTTACCTTTTTGACTGGTTAATGTTACTGTGGGCGCTTTTTGCTGTGCATAACCGTTTACCAACAGAAATATTCCCAATACAAACGTTAAGGCTTTTTTGAAAGATATTAACATAATCAAAAATAGGTAAATAAAAGTAATTTGAAAGTCAATTTTATAACCTCAATAAATAGCTATTTATTTGCGGTACTTATTTGTATGATAAAGTTATTACAACAAATTCCCAATGGAATCACTTTAGGCAACCTACTTTGTGGCTGTTTGGCCATTATGCTTACTTTAAAGGGTAATGTTACCGATGCTGTTTTATTAATGGGATTGGCTGCTCTGCTTGATTTTTTTGATGGTTTTTTTGCCAGGTTGCTAGGGGTAAGCGGAGAAATGGGAAAGCAACTTGACTCCTTGGCTGATGTGGTAAGTTTTGGGGTGTTACCGGGTTTTCTTTTTCTTTATATTGGTAAACAATTTTTGGGAGATGAAAGTTTGGTGCCTTACTTGTCGTTGCTTATTGTTGCATTTTCTGCCTACCGATTGGGTAAGTTTAATATTGATACCCGGCAGACAGACCACTTTATAGGAGTGCCAACGCCTGCTAACGCCATGTTTATCGGCAGTTTAATATTGGTGTTACAAAACGATGATTATGGCTTGGGCACAATTATACGTGAGCCGGCTTTTCTTTTTACATTTCCATTGTTATCAGCTTACCTTTTGGTGGCTGAGTTTCCGTTAATAGCATTAAAGTTTAAACATTTTGGCTTTAAGGGTAATGAGCACCGATTTATTTTATTGCTTGTTAGCGTGCTTAGTGTAGTTATTTTTAAATTTGCAGGAGTTACATTTGCAATCATTTTGTACGTTATTATTTCGTATTTATATTATATCACCACTAAAAACAAAACACATGAAGTTTGAGGCCTTAATTAACATCATGCCGCACAAGGCACTATTAGATCCACAGGGAAAGGCTGTAACGGGAAGTATGCAGAATATTGGTTTACCTCAAATAACCAATGTTAGAATCGGGAAGCGTATTACTTTAGAGATTGAAGCTGTTGACGAAGCAGAGGCAAATGAAATGGTTGAAACGGCTTGCAAAAAACTATTGGCGAATTTAATTATGGAAAGTTACGACTATTCAGTAGTTGTAGCAAAGTAATAGTACATTATAGTAGTTTCTGCATATACTTAAATGCAGGCTTTATTGTATTTTATGCAACAATATTATCGTTTATATTTTGTGCTTGTTTTTGTTTGCCTTGGTTCTCTTGGCAATGCGCAGGATATTGATTATGTGCGTACTGTTATCAGGGATTTATGCAGCCCTGAAATGGCAGGGAGAGGATACGTTAATAATGGCGATAAAAAGGCAGCAGAATACATTAAGGAAGAACTTAAAAAGGCAAAGTTAAAATCATTTACTCCTGAGTATTTCCAGCCTTTGGCTTTTCAGGTTAATGCATTTTCCGGTGAGGTTAGTTTTATTGTTGATAATCAAGCATTAGTTCCCGGAGAGCATTTTCTGGTTAATGCCGGATGCCCCCCGTTTTCTGGCACATTTAACCTAATTTGGGTTGATAGTGCTATGATTGACAATACTTCCAGTTATCAATCCTTGGAGAAAAAGTTTTTACGGAATACTTTTTTGGTGCTTAATCAATTAAAAGGTAAAAAGTTGTTGCATGAGGAACGTTTTGTGCAGTTGGAGAAAAACATGTTGAAAGCAAAAGGATTAATTTACCCTGCCGAGAAAAAATTGTTGTGGAGTGTTTCCACAGATTGGGATCCTTTTGTTATTATCCATATAAAAGAGGGTATATTAAAGCCTCACCAAACCAGTGCACGCATAACGGTAGAATCTCAGTTAAAGGGGCACAATACGCAAAATGTTTTGGGTTACATTGAAGGAAGTAAATACAAAGATTCTTTTGTGGTGTTTACTGCACATTACGACCATTTGGGCATGATGGGGAAGGAGGCGATTTTTCCGGGAGCTAATGATAATGCAAGTGGCGTGGCCATGTTGCTTGACTTGGTTAAATATTACAGTAAAAACAAGCCTCAATATAATGTGGCATTTATATTTTTTGCCGGGGAAGAGGCGGGGTTAATTGGCTCTTATTATTATACCGAAAAGCCTGAATTTCCACTAAGTAAAATCTCGTTGTTGCTTAACCTTGATTTAATGGGTACTGGTGATAAGGGCCTAACGGCTGTTAATGCTTCCGTTTTTCCTTCGGAGTTTGAGGATTTACAACTCACCAATAATATGGGTGAATACCTGCCAGTTATACAATCTAGGGGGAAAGCTCAAAACAGCGATCATTATTATTTTACAGAAAAGGGCGTAAAGGCATTCTTTTTTTACTTAATGGGAGATTATCATTTTTATCACGATGTTGATGATAGGTATGAAGTACTGCCCTTATCAAAATACAACGAAGCATTTAAGCTAATTTCTGATTTTACAAACGATTACATGACCCGCAAATAATAGGGTTATGCCGCGGCAAAAACTAAAAGGCAGTGTATGGTATTCATTAATGAAGTGAATATCTGTGTTTATTTGAAGAAAAGCTTGTTTGTATAAGTTGTGGAATTAATGTAACATTACCACAGTAAAATTTCCTATGTCAATATTTGGCTCATTAGTAACTTGGTATCTTAAAAAGCGGATTCCCTTTGTGGAGTTTATGATAGAGAATCCCGCAGAGACCCAACAACAAGTATTTACCAAATTAATTAATCAAGCACGCTATACTGATTGGGGTGTGCATTACGATTATAAAAGTATAAAGACCATAAGAGATTATAAAGAAAGGGTTCCTGTTGGGAGTTACGAAACCCATAAGCCTTATATTGACAGGATGATGAAGGGGGAGCAAAACCTTTTATGGCCTACGGATATCACGTGGTTTGCTAAATCAAGCGGTACCACTTCTGCAAAAAGTAAATTTATTCCGGTAACTTTTGACTCGTTGGAGGATTGCCATTTTCAAGGAGGTAAGGACGCATTGATGTTTTATCAGTTGCAACATGAAGGGAGTAAAATATTTGATGGAAAAGGTCTGATTATGGGTGGGAGCCACCAAATTAATAAATACCATGAAGGAGAGTCGTATTATGGTGATTTAAGCGCGGTGATGATGGAGAATATGCCTTTTTGGGCACAATATTTCCGTACCCCGGAATTAAGCATAGCCATTATGGATAATTGGGACGAAAAGATTGAGAAAATGGCACGTGCTACCTCATTTGAAGACGTAACAAGCATAAGCGGTGTACCAACTTGGACATTGGTTTTAATAGAGAAGTTGTTTGAAGTAACAGGAAAGAAAAACTTAATTGATATTTGGCCTAATTTAGAGTTGTATATTCATGGAGGTGTGAGTTTTGTTCCTTATCAAAACAGGTTTAAATCCCTTATTAAGTCATCCAATATGCATTATATGGAAACGTATAATGCGAGTGAAGGATTTTTGGGTATTCAAAACGACTTGAAACGAGATGATATGATGCTGATGTTGGATTATGGCATATTTTATGAGTTTATGCCAATGAGTGAG
This sequence comes from Bacteroidota bacterium, assembly GCA_004293295.1. Lineage (GTDB taxonomy): Bacteria > Bacteroidota > Bacteroidia > UKL13-3 > UKL13-3 > UBA6183. The sequence goes on along the minus strand of RDYC01000246.1, from coordinate 4,836 downwards.
TATGGAAAGGAGTTTCCCCAAACACTAACTATTGATGAGGTAAAGACCAATGAGAGCTATGCAGTTGTTATTAGCACCAATGCGGGTTTATGGCGTTATATTATTGGCGATACCATTAAGTTTACACAAGTGCATCCACCACGGTTTAAAATAACCGGACGTACTAAACACTTTATTAATGCGTTTGGAGAAGAGTTGGTTATTGAAAATGCCGACTTTGCTATTGCCAAATCATGTGAAGAGCATGGGGTTAAAATAGTGGATTATACCGCTGCGCCTTTACACTTTAATGAGGAAAAGATAGGCACCCATGAATGGTTAATTGAATTTGAAAAACAACCGGAAGATTTAGCACATTTTACAGAAACGTTGGATAAATACCTCAAAATGGCCAATAGTGATTATGAGGCAAAAAGATATAAGGACATGGCAATGATAAAACCAATAGTAAAAAGTGTACCTCAGGGTACTTTTTATAATTGGCTGAGAAGAAATGGAAAGCTGGGTGGTCAACACAAAGTACCTCGTTTATCCAATAACCGAGATTATATCGTAGATATTTTTAAACATTTAACGGTTACCGTCTAATTTCTAATAACTAATGATGAGGATATTACTTTTTTTGCTATTTGTACCCACCATGCTGTTGGCACAGAATAATATCGAATTGGGAGATGTTCATTACGATTTTTTTCAATACAAGGAGGCAATAAGGGCTTACGAAACCGCCTTAAAAAATGAAAGAACATTTAAAAATGAGACACATATTTTAACCAATTTGGCCTATTGTTATGCGTATACATTTCAATACGAAAAAGCGGAGGAAAAGTTTGCAGAGCTGGTTAAAGTAGGAGATAAAAAACCATTGCCAGATGTATACTTGGACTATGGTATTGTTTTAAAGGTGCTTGGTAAATATGAGAAGGCACGGGAGCAATTTGTATATTATAACTCGTTAGTAAAAGCTGACGAATATACCAATTCGCTCATAAAATCATTAAACTGGGCTGAGAAGTATAAAGATTCTATCCGGCCAAATACATATGTGGGGTTAACTAATTTAAATATTGGTGGGCAAAGTTTAGGGTATGCTTATTTTGCCGATGGATTGTTGTATGCCCATCCACGGGATACAGATTTTTCTGAATACACCACCTTATATGATTTGCAATATGCATTGATGGCAGATTCCGTAACGTTTACTGAAAAGAAGAATGAATATGTAGGAGGCATTAAGTTTGCATTTAATGAAGGTTCTCCAACGGTGAGCAGTGATGGTGAGTTGCTTTATTTTACGGCTACTGCAACAAGAATGCGTGGAGGTAAAATTAAAAGGGTAGGTAATTTGGAGATTAGTGATGATGGGGTAAATAATTTAAAGATTTATTCTGCCCGGTTTATAAATGGGGAGTTTGGATCAATAACAGAACTTCCATTTAATAACAAACAATATAATTGTACCCACCCTTTTATTACCAGTGATGGCAATACTTTATACTTTGCCAGCGATATGCCCGGAGGTTATGGTGGGCTTGATATTTATAAATCGGTTAAGGCACCAAATGGAGTATGGGGTACTCCTGTTAACTTAGGAGAAAAAATTAACACTGTTGAGCATGAAGGTTATCCTTACTCGGCTGATGGATATCTATACTTCTCGTCAAAAGGGCACGTTGGTTTTGGGGGGTATGATTTGTTTCAAAGTGTGTTGGGTTTAAATGGTGTTCCATTAAACGCGCGTAACATGGGTAAACCATTTAACTCAAGTAAGGATGATGTGGCATTTATTATCTCATCCGATGGTGTTACAGGATACTTCTCATCCAACCGTGATAACAACTTGGGTATAGATAAAGTTTATTACTTTAAGGATAACTACAATGTTTCTAAACAAGAGCCTGTGCTTGCACAAATAAATCAGGCTCCAAAATCGGTTAACCAAGCAACGGTTGCCGTGTTACCTGCTATTGAAACCATCTCGAATAAAAAAACAGAGCCGACAGTTCCTAAAATGGGTAGCACCATTAGTACCGTATTGTATAAGTTTAATGATGTGAGCTTACAGCAAGGGTTTAAGTTGGGTTTGGATAGTGTGGTGCTTTTAACCAAGCAATACCCTAATTTAAGCGTGAATATAAATGCCTATGCAGATTGCCGAGGAAGCGATGCTTATAACATGGCATTGTCAAAACGCAGGGCTCAGGTTGCTAAAAATTATTTAATTAGCAAAGGGGTTAAACCTAACAATATTGGGATGGTTGCATTTGGAGAAGGAAATCCTCTGGTAACTTGCGAGCCATGCAATGCATGCAGTGATGAGCAACACCGTCAAAACAGGCGTATCGAAATAAAGGTGGCGAAGTAACGCTTGGTAAAAGTGTATTTATTTTTCGCGGTCAATCACGTAATTAACCAATAGTTTTAAGTGGTCTTTAAATGGGCTTTGTGTGGCTTGGTCCAAAATATCTAAAGCTTCATTTTTATGTCTTATCATGGCTTTTCTGGTATAAGCAATTCCATCATGCTCATTAACATATTTAATAACTTCGGCTATTTTCTTTTTATTATTGTTGTGGTTTTTAATGGTGTTTATTATAAAGTTTCTCTGGGTTTTTTCAGCATGATTAATGGTGTATATAATAGGCAAGGTGAGTTTTTTCTCTTTTAAATCAATACCTGTTGGTTTGCCAATTTCAGCTTCACCATAATCCAATAAATCATCTTTCATTTGAAAAGCAATTCCTACTTTTTCTCCAAACAAGTGCATTAATTTAACCTCCTCGTTACTTGCACCTGAACTGGCTGCGCCAATTGCGCAACAACTGGCAATTAATGAGGCTGTTTTTTTTCTAATGATATCATAGTACACCTCCTCACTTAAGTTTAGGTTACGTGTTTTTTCAATTTGTAGCAGCTCACCCTCACTCATAGCTTCTACTGCTTCACTTACTATTTCCAATAAGCGGTAGTCTTTGTTTTTTACAGAAAGTAACAACCCCTTACTGAGTAAATAATCCCCAACTAATACAGCAATTTTATTTTTCCATAAGGCATTGATGCTAAAAAATCCCCTGCGTTCATCGCTATCATCAACCACATCATCGTGCACTAAAGTGGCTGTATGTAATAGCTCAACCAAGCTTGCAGCTCTGTAGGTGCTTTCGTTGGTTCCGTTAAAAATTTTGGCAGTTAAAAACACAAACATAGGCCGTATTTGCTTGCCTTTGCGTTTTACAATATAGGTCATTATTGTATCTAACAAAGGTACGCTACTTTTCATGGCTTCCCTGAACTTGGATTCAAATACATTCAAGTCGGCAGCTATTGGCTGTTTTATCTGTTCAATTATGCTCAAAATATGAGGCAAAATAAGCGATTATTAATAAGGTAGCAATAAGGATGATTGATTAATGGTTTTTGTTTGATGGTAAGCATTTATTATCTGTATGTTAGGTTTTTAAAAGATAATATTATCAACTGTAAATGTGAATTACAATAAGGGAATAAGGATGCGGTTATGCATTTTTTTTAGACGAATTGAAGCCTATATTGCAAAAGAATATGGCAAAAACGCAAACAACTTTTTTTTGTAAAAACTGCGGGGCTACCTCAGCAAAATGGGTAGGGAAATGCAACAATTGCGGAGAATGGAACACTTATATTGAAGAAGTGATTCATAAAGAGAAGCCAACTTATACCAAAACATGGAAGCCACAAAGCAAAACGGCCAGTGTGTTGAAACCGGTTTTACTAAAGGAGGTTGAACAGGGCAGTGAATACCGATTTGTGGTTAAAGATGCGGAATTGAGCAGGGTACTAGGTGGGGGAATTGTTCCGGGAAGTGTGGTATTAATTGGAGGTGAGCCTGGAATAGGAAAATCAACCCTGATGTTGCAAATTGCTTTGCAGTTTGAAGGCAAAAAGGTGCTTTATATCAGTGGGGAAGAAAGTGACACCCAAATAAAAATGCGTGCTGAAAGGTTGCCATTTAGAAATGATGAATGTTATTTGTTTACAGAAACATCTACACAAAAAATTGGCAAGGCACTTCAAGAGTTACAGCCGGATATTGTAGTTGTTGATTCAATACAAACTTTACACAGTGAACTTATTGATAGCACACCGGGCAGTATATCGCAGATAAAAGAAACTGCGGGCGATTTAATCAGGTTTGCCAAGGAAACAGGAACTCCTGTTTTTTTAATTGGGCATATTACTAAAGATGGCACATTAGCCGGTCCAAAATTGTTGGAACATATGGTGGATACCGTATTGCAGTTTGAAGGCGACCGTCATCACGTTTACCGCATTTTACGCACCACCAAAAATCGTTTTGGAAGTACTAGCGAAATTGGTATTTATGAAATGCATGGCAGCGGTTTAAGAGAAGTGAGTAACCCATCGGAGATATTGATTTCGCAGCGAGATGAGAATTTGAGTGGTGTGGCAATTAGTGCTACAATAGAAGGAATGCGTCCGTTGTTAATAGAAACACAAGCACTGGTAAGCACCCGATGTCTGACACGGGCTTTGACGAAACGCCTGGTGTGACTTCAAGCTTGGTAAAAGAATTTGCTGAGGCTGGATTTATCAATATTGCAGGTGGCTTGCGTGTTGAAGACCCCGGCATAGACTTGGGGGTGGTAGCAGCTATTGTTAGTAGTTATCAAAACATTCCGGTTGACCATAAAATAGCATTTGTTGGCGAAGTAGGATTGAGCGGGGAGATAAGGGCCGTAAGTAGAATTGAACAACGTATTAGTGAGGCTGAGAAATTAGGCTTTACTACTGTTTACGTTAGCAAATTCAATAAGTTACCCAAGCAAAAATCAGGTA
>RDYC01000036.1 GCA_004293295.1 Bacteroidota bacterium | reverse complement strand
TTCCTGCACTACAAATTGGTGCTTCTTAAATTTTTTGGGCACAAAATAGCGGAGTACCTCATCAAACTCCACATCGGTAATGGATACTATTTTTTCAATTTGTTGTCGTAAAACCTCACTCATATTGACTGTTTACCGCATATTTAACAAAAACGTAAACAACCTTTAAGTTGTTGTGATGCGAATAAGGCGGTGAAAATACAAATTACATCGCATATTTGACAAGTGCGGCAAAACAGGATTTTTTTAAACTTAGCCTTAACACACTAGAGCTACTGGTTAAATTTTTGTATGGCCTCCACTTTATTATTCACCTGTAACTTATGGTAAATATTTTCGATGTGTTTGCGAACGGTACCTTTACTGATAGACAGGTTATCAGCAATTTCATCGTATTGTAACCCCTTGCTTAAGTGGGTTAAAATTTCAATTTCACGGTTGGTTAAGCCATAATCCACCTCTTTTACGTGGCTTGGCTTACCGCTTTTAATCAACTTTAATGCCTTACGGGCTATCTCCGCACTCATAGGCACTCCGCCTTCTAACACTTCGTAAATGGCCCGGTGTATTTCTTCCGTTTTGGCATCTTTTAAAATGTACCCAACCGCTCCGGAAACTATGGCATCAAAAATATTGTCTTCATCATCGTAAATAGAAGAGATGACCACTTTGATGTTTGGATACCTGTTGGCTACCCATTTGGTGGCTTCAATGCCATTTAGCACCGGCATGTTAATATCCATAAACACCACTTCAATGTGGTGATTTTTGCGCAGTTGCTCAAACAAGTCTTTGCCGTTTTCGGCAACAATCATCACCTTAAAATCGGGCACCAGCTCAATTTTCGCTTTGAGCACTTCGGCTATTTTAAGGTTATCTTCGGCTATGGCTATGCGTATCATTGTTTTTTAATTACAAAACAAGTGGAAATTAAACCGTTAGCCAATACGTAATTCATCATATTTGTAACGGGATGATAAAACGCAGGGTTGTGCCAATATTCATGCGGCTGTTCACCTCAAAACTTCCACCCAACTCTTCAATTCTTTCTTGCATATTTTTTAACCCATTGCCGCGTTTTACATGCGCCAATTCAAAACCTCCACCATTATCATAGATGGTTAGTCCCAGTTTATTTTCTTCGGCATTAAGTTCCAGGGTAATTTGGGTGCAGGCGGCATATTTTACGGCATTATTAATGGCCTCCTGACATACCCTAAGTACGCTGATAATCACAGCGGGCTTTAACGAATAATTTTCACCACTTTGTTTAATGCGCAATTGAATGTGGTGAACCGTGGTATACTTTTCTAATGTTTGTTGCAATTTTACCACCAGTTCTTCTACCTGTATGTTTTTGCTTTGAATGGCCCAAATGGTTTCCCTCATCTGAGCCATTGCCAATCGGCTTGATTCACTAACTTTTTCCAACTCTTTCCTGGCCGGTTCATCTTTTAATGCATAGGTTTGTTG
>RDYC01000245.1 GCA_004293295.1 Bacteroidota bacterium | reverse complement strand
CTATTTAATAATGCAATTGGTATTGAAAAAGTGTTCTCACAGCGGAAAGCAAGACCCTATTTTTTTGCTGATTTATCCTACAGGCTTTTAAACACAGAATTAGCATATTCAGGTTATAGCGATTTTATGCCATATTATTATTCAGGAAAGGCAGATTATACCAAGCATTCCGTTGGGGCTTCTATCGGATTTGGGATAAAGTATTATCCAATGGAACATGTTTTTATTAATATTGAAACCGCATTTGGTGTAACCAGAGATATTTTTGATGGTAGTATAAATCCGCGGTACCGCACCATTATAAATCCTGTAAGAGCATTAACTTTTGGTATAAACTTTTAACATAAATGCGAACGTGTGTGTCATTTAAAAGCAGATGCAATGGCACAAACGAAATGAGGCACAACTTATTTATTTAATACGCAGTTCTCGCTGGCTAAATACTTGTTGGATGCCATCAGATAAACCAATTAAAAGATTAAATGTTAAAGTGGTTTGCTTTGGTGGAGTAAATCTTGGTTTTAAAAACAGCGCATATCCTTTAGTATCCGCAAAAAATGTTGCGGGAAGAACTTTTGCAACACTATCAAAATAGGTAAGGTTGGTAGAGGCTAAAAAGTAAGCAGTAATGTCAGTGCCTGCCCTCACACTATCAGTGTTGGTTAACTTTATGGCTTTATCTGTAATAATTATTAATTTACCAATACGTTGATAGTTAGGATCAGGTGGTGAGCACGCAAAAGCAGTATTTGAAAAAACAGGGAAGCTGGGCGTTGTTTTTTCAGGTTGTTCGTTAAAGGCAAGTGTTGCTTTTTCTACACCTATGGCCAATATGCAAGAATCAGCAGGTAGGTAAACAAGTGTATCTTGTATCAAGTTGCCATCAAAGGGATTAATTTGTTTCAGGTTTAACTCTGTAACTGTAAATCGAGTAAAATCACCACAACCGTCACAACCGCAGTCGCCACAACCTGAAGGTAAAAAGCCTAGAAAGACTAAAACCAGCAAGAGTTGAATTAAACGCATCGCTTTTTAATTATTATGCTATAAAAATATCAGTTAATCCACTCAAAACCAACATAAGGAACAAGTACCTGAGGTACTTTAATGCCGTCCGCGGTTTGGTTGTTTTCCAGTATGGTAGCCAATATGCGGGGCAAGGCCAAGGCACTGCCATTTAAGGTATGCACCAATTGGTTTTTGCCATCTTTGGTTTTGTACCTGCACTTTAACCGGTTTGATTGGAAGGTTTCAAAGTTTGATGTTGAACTTACTTCTAACCAACGTTGCTGAGCAGCGCTGTAGGTTTCAAAATCATAGGTTAAAGCAGAAGAAAAACCCATGTCGCCACCACACAACCTAAGTATGCGGTAAGGAAGTTCAAGCTTCTCCAATAAGCCTTGCACGTGTTTCACCATTTCATCCAAAATGGCATACGATTCTTCAGGCTTGGCTATTTGCACAATCTCTACTTTCTCAAATTGGTGCAAGCGGTTAAGGCCACGCACGTGCGCGCCCCAGCTTCCGGCTTCTCTTCTAAAACAAGGAGAATATCCCACATTTTTAATGGGCAATTCTTCTTCTTTTAAAATCACATCACGATAAATATTGGTAATGGGAACTTCTGCGGTTGGTATTAAATACAAATCATCCACTTGGGCATGGTACATTTGCCCTTCTTTATCAGGTAACTGACCGGTACCAAAGCCACTGTCAGCATTCACTAAAAAAGGAGGCACAATTTCTTCGTACCCTGCTTTTAGTGCTTCGTCTAAAAAGAAATTTACCAACCCACGTTGCATGCGTGCGCCTTTGCCTCTGTAAACCGGAAATCCGGCACCCGTAATTTTAGTACCCAATTCAAAATCAATCAGGTTATATTTGGTAATCAGGTCCCAATGCGGTAAAGCTGTTTCGTTAAGTACAGGTAGTGTTCCAAATTCGTGAACGGTGAGGTTATCATCAGCACTGCGCCCTTCAGGAACGATAGCGGCAGGGGCATTGGGTAGTGTTACCAATTTTTGATACAACTCCTCTTCAAACACTTTTGTGTTTTCTTCCAACTGTTTCGCCTGTTCCTTTAGCGAAGCGGTTAGTTGTTTCAATGCTTCAGCTTCTTCTCGTTTACCACTCTTCATCAACTCGCCAATTTGTTTGGCCAGTTTATTGGCCTCGGCTTGGTTGCTTTCCATCACCTGTTTGGCTGCGCGTGTTTTTTCATCAAGCTCCAATACTTCATCTACGGTTGTAACATAAGCTGGATTGCGCTTTGCCAAACGTGTTTTTGCTTCGGTGGTATTTTCTCTTAAAAACTGTAATTGTAACATAAACTCAATAGGTATCTTGTATAATCAAAAATCTGCTCGGCACTAGTAGCGTGGAGGTGCTTAATTAGGCTTCTATAACCACCACTTTATCCATCACATCACCCTGACGAATCTGGTCAATTACGTCTAAGCCTTCAACCACTTTACCAAAGCAAGTGTGGTTGCGGTCTAAATGAGCAGTATTGTCGCGGCTATGGCAGATAAAAAATTGTGAGCCTCCGGTATTTCTTCCTGCGTGAGCCATAGATAGTATACCACGATCATGGTATTGGTTGTTTCCGGTAAGTTCACAATCTATTTTGTATCCAGGTCCACCTGCACCAGTGCCTGTAGGGTCTCCGCCTTGTATAACAAAGTTAGGAATAACACGGTGAAAGGTTACACCATTATAAAAACCACTTTCGGCTAACTTTAAAAAATTCGCTACCGTATTTGGGGCATCTTGTTCAAAAAATTCAATTTTCATTACACCTTTAGCGGTGTGTATTTCGGCAATTTTACTCATTATATTATGTTTAAAGTTTCGCAAAAGTAATTAATTCCTTTCAATATTTTACGCCATTCAAACTCTTAAATAATAGTTAACCCGGGTTGTTTCTATCACTTTAATTAGTAAGCGAGAGGCCAACTATATAAGGTGTTTGCTTGGCAAACACATAAAAACAGGTTGAATTTAAAATAATATTTTATTTTGCACCAAAATTATACAGCGAAATGAATTACGATTTAATAGTTATAGGAAGCGGACCCGGTGGATATGTTGCCGCAATTCGTGCCAGCCAATTGGGTTTAAAAACAGCCATTGTTGAGCGTGAAAGTTTAGGAGGCATTTGCTTAAACTGGGGTTGTATTCCCACAAAAGCGTTATTAAAGTCAGCTCAGGTGTTTGAGTACGTTAAACATGCGGGTGATTATGGTATCAGCGTTAAAGAATCGTCACATGATTTTGGTGCTGTGGTAAAACGCAGTAGAGGTGTTGCGGATGGCATGAGTAAAGGAATTGCCTTTTTAATGAAGAAGAACAAGATTGATGTGATTATGGGAACGGGCAAGTTAGCTGCCGCTAATAAGGTAGAGGTAACCGATGCTGCCGGGGCTAAAAAGGTTTACGACAGTAAACACATTATTTTGGCAACAGGAGCACGTAGCCGCGAATTGCCAAATATTAAAATTGACAATAAAAAGATTTTGGGTTACCGTGATGCCATGGCAATGCCTACGCAGCCTAAATCAATGATAGTGATGGGCAGTGGAGCCATTGGATGTGAGTTTGCCTATTTTTATAATACAATGGGTACTAAGGTAACCATTGTTGAGTTCATGCCTAATATTCTTCCAATTGAAGATGAAGATGTTTCGAAAGAAGTGGCTAAGTCGTTTAAAAAATCGGGTATTGAAATCATGACTGAAGCTTCGGTTGAGTCAGTTGATACTTCTGGAAATGGCTGTAAGGTAAAAGTAAAAACCAAAACTGGTGTAGTTGATTTGGAAGCTGATGTGGTGTTATCTGCCGTGGGAGTACAAACCAATTTAGAAAATTTAGGTCTTGAAAGTGTGGGTGTTAAAGCTGATAAAGGAAAAGTATTGGTTGATGATTTTTATGCCACCAACGTAAAAGGTGTTTACGCCATTGGTGATATTGTAAAAGGCCCGGCTTTGGCTCACGTGGCCAGTGCAGAAGGTATTATTTGTGTAGAGAAAATTGCCGGACATCATCCTGAACCGTTGAATTACAATAATATTCCGGGCTGTACTTACTGCTTGCCGGAAGTAGCCTCTGTAGGATATACTGAAAAAGCCGCCAAAGAAGCGGGTTACGAATTGAAAGTAGGGAAGTTTCCATTTTCAGCCAGCGGAAAGGCTAGTGCAGCAGGTGCAAAAGAAGGTTTTGTAAAAGTTATTTTTGATGCCAAGTATGGGGAGTTTTTAGGGGCTCATATGGTTGGTGCCAATGTAACAGAAATGATTGCAGAAGTAGTGGTTGCTCGTAAGTTAGAAACCACCGGTATGGAGATTATTAAATCGGTGCATCCACATCCAACCATGAGCGAAGCCATTATGGAGGCTGCTGCTCAAGCGTATGGGGAGTGTATTCACTTGTAGAAAATAGGTTATGATAGATAGCACCGAAGGCGGCACGCGCAGCGTGCCGCCTTTCGTGCCTTATAGGTGTGTATGATTTGACTAATGAACAACAAAATCTTACCTTTGCACCTTAAAAAATAAATAACAATGAGAACCAATCACGAAATAGATTACAGAATTTTAGGTAACGAAATGCAATGTGTGGAAATTGAACTTGATCCACAGGAAACTGTTGTGGCAGAGCCGGGTAGTTTTATGATGATGGATAATGGTGTTGACATGCAAACCATTTTTGGCGATGGCTCACAACAAAATTCAGGAATTTTAGGAAAACTGTTTTCGGCAGGTAAACGATTGCTAACCGGAGAAAGTTTATTTATGACAGCCTATACCAATATTGGCGCAGGTAAAAAACAAGTTACGTTTGCATCTCCATATCCCGGGCGTATTATCCCAATGGATTTGTCAACGTTATCAGGCAAACTTATTTGCCAAAAAGATTCGTTTTTATGCGCAGCAAAAGGAGTAAGTGTGGGCATTGAGTTTCAACGTAAGCTTGGTGCCGGGTTGTTTGGTGGAGAAGGATTTATCATGCAAAAATTAGAGGGTGATGGAATGGCTTTTGTACATAGTGGTGGGCATGTAATTGAACGCACCCTCCATCCCGGAGAAATGTTAAAAGTAGATACAGGTTGTATTGTTGCATTTACTCAAGAAGTAAACTACGACATTCAATTTGTTGGCGGAATTAAAAATACGTTGTTCGGAGGCGAAGGGGTGTTTTTTGCCACACTTTCAGGGCCCGGTAAAGTTTGGATTCAAACGCTTCCTATCAGCAGATTGGCTGGAAGAATAATGGCCTATGGCACTTATAACCGCAGAGAAGAAGGCGGTATTTTAGGCGGCCTTGGTAACTTGCTTGATGGTGATGGCAGGTAAGCCATTTTAGTCAAATAACCTATACTCTTATTTACAAAATGGGAGGGCTTATTAAACTTCGCCTTCCCATTTTGCTATCACATAAGTAGCTAAACAATTCCCAATTAAATTTACAGAAGTTCGTCCCATATCCATAAATGCATCTATGGCTAATATGGCAAAGGCCTTTTGCGGGTCAAGCCCCAATGAAGCAACTGTGCTCACTAAAATTAAGAAGGATGCACCGCGCACACCCGCAACGCCTTTACTGGTTAACATCAATACCAAACACATCGAAATTTGTTGCCCAATGGTTAAATCAACCCCACTTACCTGCGCCACGAAAACGGAGGCTAATGAGAGGTATAAGGTAGTACCATCCAGGTTAAAACTAAAACCAGTTGGCAATACAAAAGCCACTACCTTACGGGGTATGCCCATTTTTTCTAGATTCTCCATGGCTTTGGGTAATGCGGCTTCGCTGCTTGCAGTAGCAAAGGCAATAGATAGCGGTTCACTGATGTGATCCCAAAACTTTTTAAAGGGCAGTTTCACCAGCAAACCAATAGGCACCAACACCACCACCACAAAAGCAATAAGTGCAACATACAACGTTACCAGTAACTTTAATAAATCATGCAATACCCCGTAACCCATGCTTGCCACCGCATAGCCAATAGCTCCGCCAACGGCTAAAGGGGCAACCAGCATCACCAAATTGGTAAACTTAAACATCACCTCAGCCAAACCCTCAATAGCGTGTACCATTTTATCTTTTCGTTCTCCTTTTAATTGTGCCAAAGCAATTCCAAACAAAATGCTAAAAACCACAATCTGTAGAATTTGGTTATCTGCAACAGATTTGGCTATGTTTTCAGGAAATATATCAAGTATCACATTGTGCGTATGTTTTTGTTCCATGAGCTTATTGGCTTTATCTACCTGCTCTGTTTGGGCTTGTAATGACGAGCCAACACCAGCTTGTGAAACATTAATAGCCACAAGTCCAATTAGCAAGGCAATGGTGGTAACTACCTCAAAGTAAACCAGTGATTTTATGCCCATGCGACCCACTTGTTTTAAATCGCTGTGGCCGGCTATGCCTACAACAAGTGTGCTAAATAACAAAGGTGCAATAATGGTTTTAATCAACCTCAGAAATATATCACTAAATACCTTAAGTTCTTTGGCCAAACTTGGTGCCCATTCAGCCACTTCAATGCCTAAAAACATGCACAATAAAATGTAAACAGTGAGTGCTTTGCTGCGCCATGCATATAGTCCTAACAAACCAATAAAAGCCCACCTCACCACGTGCAATAAAACGGAAGAAATAGCAGTGAGCTCCATCCAGTTTACAATGTGCAGGGAAGAGTCAATAAAAAACAAAGCCAATAATGCAATCAGTATTTTACGGTTGTCCATATGCCAAACCTAACAAAAAACATTGCATAAAAAAAGCGGCCTAAGCCGCTTTTTAATTATTGTTTGATGATGCGGACGTGCCACACCTCATTCTTGTTTCTTAAAGAGAGGAGGTAAATGCCCTTGTTCAGGTGCTCTAGGTTATTGAGTGTTAGCCTACCTTGTGTTGATGAAGCGTCACCATGATAAACTTCTTCACCCAATAAATTGTTGATGCTTAAATGCCATAATTCATTGTCTGATTGAGGAAGGGTGATGTTCAATGTTTTATCAAAAGGCATCGGATAGATGTTCCCTTCAAAAGGTTGTGGTACTTGCTTATTTAAACCAACATTAACAAATTTTAGTTCGTCACTATTTACTAAATAACTTGGGTTCGCACCAGTGTACCTGATTAAATAGATAACTGTGTTGTACTTATTTTGTGGTTGTGTGAAGTAATCATCTTCGAAAGAATAAAGTACCCCACTGGTATCTTGATGAACGTTGCCTATTAGTTCACCAATTACGGTAAAAGGTTTGTTGTCTATTTTTCTGAGTACTTCGTGTTTGCCGATTTTTCCTTCTATGCTGGTTAGCCATGCTAAAGACACCGTGCGATCAGTGTCTATGCTACCACCAATTGATTTAAAATGAACAGTATCTTTAGGAGGAGGAGGTGCTAATGGTGTAAGTATATTTTTAACCTCGCTATATCCGGTTAATCCATTGAATGAAGTGTATTTGATGCGGTAATAATAGCGTGTGTTTGCCACCACAGATTCATCAGGATAATTATAAGTAAGGCTATTGTTGCTGCTTATTATAGCCAGGGTCGTAAAGTTATTGGCCGTTAGCCCTCTTTGTACTTCAAAATCTTTGTTGTTTTGTTCTTTACTGGTTTGCCAGTTAACTAACACACCATTTGTTTGGTTGGTCAAGCTGAAATTGGCAAATATAACGGTATCATTGGGCTGAACCACGGGAATATTGATTTGTTGAACAGTTGAAAAACCAACAGCGTTGTTGTTTAGCACATATTTAATTTGATAGAACCAGGTTTGGCTTGCACTGGTTGCGGTATCTGTATAAGTATAATTTTGCGGAACGTTGCTATTTCCTAAACTAGGAACGTTTTTGATACTACTCAATGAATTGGCAGTTGTTCCCTTTAAAACCTCGAACCTGTTGTTGTTATTTTCTCTGCTGGTTTGCCAATCCACCACCACTGCTCGTCCAGATAACCTCAGTTTAAAAGATTCATAAACTACTGTATCTGCGGCTGTAGGTTTTGCATCAACCACCTGAAAGCTACTATACGTAAAATCACCATTGGTGCTGATTTGTTTAATGCGGTAAGTGATTGTGGTAATTGAAGCAGCAACGCCCGTTTTTAATGTATCATCATTAAACGTATAGCTTTGGGTTAAGTTACTATTTCCTTTAGAGGCTACTTCTCCGATTTTTAAAAAGGGCTGATTGGTAAAGCTACGTTCTATTTCAAACCTTTGGTTATTGTTTTCTCTTAAGGTTGTCCAATCCAATACAATGCGTTTATCTGCTTGTTTGGCAGCGGTAAAGGTGCCAAACTCCACATCTAATGGAGCTGTATTGATGCTTCCGACAGTTGAAGTGCGGTAATTGCTTGTGCTGTACCATCCATTATATTCGTATACCCTAATCGTGTAATTAACCCCATTCGTCAAGCCCAAAATGTTTACCGAACTTCCGGTTCCATTATACACCACAAAGTTATCAGGACTTATTGTTGCAGAAGTGCTTAAGGTGTTTGAGGCTTGGTAGTGTTTCCCATCAATTGGATGAGTAGCATTTGCAGTTACCGGCCTAACAATAATTAACCGCCTTTGGCCTTCCCCGCTTCTAAAATTGAGGGTTAATGAAGTACCATTGTAATTACTGATTTGTATGTTGGTGGCAATGGTAGAACCGGGTTCTCCGGGAATTGCTCCTCCCCAAATACGATGCGCAAACTGAGGGCTGTCAATAAATGGATTGCGGTTGTTTTGAATGCCGTTTGCAATGGCATTGTTTCTGATGATTTCGCGGTTGCTCGGTGGATCCTGATTGTGCCATTTTAATAACAAATTCAAGTGCCATTGTTTATAAGCCGGAAAAACGCTTCCATCAAGCACTGCCGTTCCACTCCAAGTGGAAACCGAATTTTCGTAACGTGTAACCATATACAATAAACCTCTTGCAATGTCGCCTTTGTATTCATCAATGGGTTCAAACACGGTACTTGAATAACCGCTGGTAGTGTTTGGTCCGAGTTTAGCACCTTGTAATGAGGTTTGGGTTGGGTTGGAAACCTCTCCAAATGGAAAATTACTTCTCAAACCGTTTACTTTACCATCGGTGGGCAGTACGTGAAACATATCTGATTGGGTGGGTTCACTAGAGTTAAACCAACTTTGAGGAACGGTATGCTCTCTATTGTAACAATCTCCTTCAACTTGATAGTTGCCACACTTTTTAGCTCCGTGATTATAGGTATAAGGCGAGGGTGCATCCACCCGGGTGGAATAAATATCCCAAACCGTTCCATCGTAATAAGTATCTGTTGTTGGATAATGATTGTATAAACCATTATAGCCCACTGAACTGTGCCCTTTAATTTTATCGTATAATGCGGTTTTTAAAGTGGCTCCGGTTTGGGTATTAATGGTTGCATAGTAATTGCTTAGTGATGGAAAATTTATCCCTGTTCCGCTTACACCTACAGATTTTGTGGTAGAACCAATATTGGTAAGAGAAATACTACCTGATTTACTGCCAGTGCTTGATGGGGTGAAGCGGACAAATATTTTTGTATTGGTTAAATTCCCGCCACCCTGAGCAATTGTTAACGTGCCACTGTAAAATTTATTTAAATCAGTAGATACCTCAAAATGCTCGGGAGCAGTTACAATAAGGTTGGCTGATAAACCCGTAGCATTAATTAAAAACCACTGTGGTGTGGTGCTATGATGTAGGTAACAATCTTTAAAATTAAACAATGAGCTTACATTGGTGGTAATGGTACCTGCGTAAGCATAAACTGTAAAAAACAGTAAAAGGAGTGGTGTTAATTTTTTCACGCTGCAAAAATAAGCATTTACAGGTTAAGCCAATCT
>RDYC01000244.1 GCA_004293295.1 Bacteroidota bacterium | reverse complement strand
GGGGCGGAAGAATCGCCTAAAAAGAGAAGAGGAAGACCCAAAAAAGGTGAAGATAAATTGGTTAGCGAAGAAAGCATGATGGATCAATCATCAGCTGGATTGTTAGATGATATTGATTTTACACCACCTGCTGCTACTGAAGTTAAAAAGGAAGAAACGCAAGCTGACCAAACGGATGCTGCCGTTGAAAACACTTCGCAGGAAGAGTTATTTAATGGACAGGAAAACAGTGCAGCCGAACCACCGCAACAAAATAACCAAAACAATGGCGGCAACTGGAAAGAAAAACGCAACAATGAACGGAATGAACGCAATGAGCGTATTCAGCAGCAACAAGCCCTGCTGCAAGAGTTGGAAGGAATTGTAAGCAGTGAAGGAGTACTTGAATCCATGTCGGATGGGTATGGTTTTTTACGATCAAGCGATTACAATTATATGCCGTCTCCTGACGATATTTATGTTTCTCCTTCACAAATAAAACTACTCGGATTAAAAACCGGTGACACAGTAAGGGGCACTATTCGTCCGCCTAAAGAAGGGGAGAAGTATTTTGCATTGATTAAAGTGGACTCAGTAAATGGAAGAAGTGCTGCCGAAATACGTGATAGGGTAGCATTTGAACATTTAACCCCATTGTTTCCTGATGAAAAGTTAAACCTATCGCATAACTCAACTGCTTATTCAACACGTATTATTGATTTGATTGCCCCAATTGGAAAGGGACAGCGTGGTTTAATAGTGGCACAACCTAAAACGGGTAAAACCATTTTGTTAAAAGATATAGCCAATGCCATTGCTAAAAATCATCCTGAAGTTTATCTCATCATTTTACTTATTGACGAAAGGCCTGAAGAGGTAACAGATATGCAACGCAGTGTTAGGGCTGAAGTTGTTGCCAGTACATTTGATGAGCCTGCCGAAAAACATGTTAAGCTAGCCAATATCGTGCTTGAAAAAGCAAAACGTATGACAGAATGTGGGCATGATGTAGTGATATTGTTGGATTCGATTACCCGCATGGCTCGTGCCTTTAATACGGTACAACCAGCATCCGGTAAAATATTATCGGGTGGTGTAGATGCCAATGCCTTACATAAACCTAAACGCTTTTTTGGTGCAGCACGTAAAATTGAAAATGGAGGCTCACTAACTATTATCGCTACCGCCTTAACAGAAACCGGAAGTAAAATGGATGAGGTGATTTTTGAAGAGTTTAAAGGCACCGGTAATATGGAACTGCAACTAGACAGAAGATTAGCCAATAAGCGCATCTATCCTGCAATTGATATAGTTGCCAGCAGCACCAGGCGTGAAGATTTGCTAATGGACAAACAAACGCTTCAACGTGTATGGATTTTGCGCAACCATATTGCTGATATGAATGCGGAAGAGGCCATGAATGTATTGTTGAAGAATATGAAAACTACCAATAGCAACGAGGAGTTTTTAGCTTCTATGAATGGATAAGTTTAGCTTATTAAACCATAAGTTAAAAATAACTGAGGCATAATAATCAAATCGGTAAATTCGCCCTAATTATATATAAACAAGAAAATAATATGACAATGTTAGTAGGTAAAAAAGCTCCCTCATTCAAAGCTTCAGCCGTGGTAAATGGTGGGGAGTTTGTTGATGATTTTTCATTAGAACAATATATTGGCAACAAGCATGTGGTATTTTACTTTTACCCATTGGATTTTACCTTTGTATGTCCAACTGAAATTATTGCCTTTCAACGCAGAATAGCTGAGTTTGAAGAACGTGGAGTTGCTGTTGTTGGATGTTCTATTGACTCGAAATTTAGCCACTGGGCTTGGTTAAACACCCCACAAAATGATGGAGGTATTCAAGGAGTAAAATATCCATTGGTAGCTGATGTAAACAAAACCATTGCTTTAAATTATGGCGTGTTGGCTGGTCATTACAACTACGATGACAATGGAGACATGATTTGGGTTGGTAACCAAGGCGAAGACAGCGTGGCTTACCGTGGTTTATTTTTAATTGACAAAGCAGGTATTGTGCGCCACCAAGTGGTAAACGATTTGCCTTTAGGTCGCAGTATTGATGAAACCTTACGTATGGTAGATGCTTTACAATACTTTGAAACCAATGGTGAAGTTTGCCCTGCCGACTGGAACCGTGGTAAAGATGGCTTAAAAGACACTGCTGAAGGTATTGCTACTTATTTGGCAACACACTAAATCTATAAAACAAAATTTTAAAACCCGGGGCAACGCCTCGGGTTTTTTTATGCTCTAAATGCTGAGTTTGCTTGCCGTATTAAACTGGAAAGTACGACTTGTTTTAAGATAACCTTCGTTGAATCTAGTTCACTTCAAATCAATCAGCAGGTCAGTAAACTTCCAGCATGCACTTGTTGGGCTCGTGTTTGTCGTTGTTGCTTACTTTACGTTATTTCACCAACTGGGTAAGGCAACCATGTAACCCCATTGAGGTTTACCTCAATAACCAACCTGACTTGTTCAATTCAAAACCGCCTTTTGCCATTTGGTGCATGGCTCTTTCTATAAAGTTATTGGGCTTTAATGAATTTGCAGTAAGGCTTCCGTCAGCAATATTTGCTTGTTGTACGGGGCTATTGTTATTGGTGTTTGTAAAAAAAGAAACCTACAACAGTTGGCTAGGATTAGGTAGTGCATTGGTACTATTTACAAGCACAGGGTATGTAGGTTGGCATGTGGCACGTACAGCAGATACTGATGCCATATTGGCTTTTTGGGTAACGCTTTATGCGATTATGGGGTATCTCGTAATTAAAAGTAATTACTCAGATAAAAATAAGATTTGGTGGTTTTTTGTGGCCTTAACCTTGGCTTGTTTAACCAAAGGCATTGCAGGGTTGATTGGCTTGCCCGCAATTGTTGGGTGGTGGATGTTTAAAACCGATAAACTACAACTGTTTAAAACAGCCACCTTTTATTATGGAATACTGTTGTTTCTTACTTTTGTTGGTGGTTATTATGCATTAAGAAGTTACTATACAACAGGCTATGCGCATGCGGTATGGACAAATGAGTTGGGTGGCCGACTAAACTGGCAGAAGGAATTGAATCCCGAACAAACATCATTAGATTTCTACATTAAAGCATACATCAATCAACAAGAATTCCTTATTTGGTTTTACTGGTTTTTAGTTGGGGTGATTTACCTTATGTACACCTTTTGGAAAAGGCAACGTTTTGGACATTATTTTATTTGGGTTTGGTTGGTAATGGTTACCCTATTAAGTTTTTCCGCAACTAAATTTGAGTGGTATGATGCACCCTTGTTCCCAATAATGGCAATTGCACTAGTATTGGCCATTAACCAGCTTACACAAGCAATACATCCGCAATTTGCCAAAGCAGTATTTTTGCTGTTTACATTATCTGGTTTATTTTTATTTGGTAAAATAACCAAACAAAACATTGCCAATACAGGCAATGGTGTTTTAAATAAATTTATGCAACGGGTACGCATTGAAAAAGGCATTAATCACCATATCGTATTTATTAATAAAGAAGCCAGCTTTAACCTGTTTTTTTACATGAAAAAAGATAAACTGGAAGGATATAGCAATGCTCAGAGTTTGGTTCATCATCAGATTGCCCCTAATACATTGGTAGCTGTAACAAATGATAAAGACGAATACGAATTAGCGTCCGCATATCAATTACAATTGTTAACCCAATTGAATGATTGCAAATTATTTAAGGTGGTAAGGGGGAGGAAAAACTAATCAGTATAAGATAAAATCTGGGGGCTTTCATCATTATTCCTAAAAAGCTGTACTTACCCACAACCAAGTGAATGGTTTTTGGGAGATAAATTTTACCTTTACCCCATGCGTTTAATCAACCTGTTTGTATTTTTAGGGGTAGTAAATATGGTAGCTGCACAGCAGCAAGTAACTGTAAAATTAACCACCAATGCCCGCGATGATCGGTTTGATCGCCTAAGCATTAACCTGGCCTTATTTGAAGTGAAAAATGACACCATACTCAGTTGGGATTTTGAGGGCTTGCGTAAGGCAGTGCCACTGCTTATCACCAAACCGCAAGGGTTTAAGTTATATGCTTATGGTTACCTGTTTTTTGCCGGAAACACAACAGGTTATAATCCCGGATTAATTACCATTTTGGTAGCCAACCCTTACGATAAACACCCAAAGTTGTTTCTTGATTTAAACAACAACCTAAACTTTACAGATGACGGAAACGCAGTAGACTTACCGTGGATGGGAGAACATAAACTACTGAATTTTTGTATGCCAAATTCACAGCAATGTGCATCGGTTAAACTCTCGCGCCACCCATACAACAACAAATACGAGTACAAGATGTTGATGAATGAGTTTTACACGCTAACCTATCCCGACCGCAAGTTTATGGGAATGGAATATTGTTACCGGCAACAAGTTTACCAAACCAAGGCAGGTATTTTAGCCGATGGAAAAGATAGCTTTTATGTGGCCCTGTATGATGGCAATCAAAATGGCATTTACAATGAGGCTGATAGCGATAAGTTTGTAATTGCCAATATAAGCGATACGGTTTTTTATCCCTTTGATGAGTTGTATGCCAGCACCATTAGCAATAAAGCGGGCAAGTGTTTCGTAGATAAAAACGGCAAACAATATGAGTTGGTAAGTGCATCACCCTATGGCACTGAATTAACCTTAAACATCCTCAATCAGGCAAGCACCGAAGGCCAAACACGTAAAGGAAAGAAGTTACCTAAGTTTAAATACATCACCTGGAAAGGTGAATCAAAAAAGATAACCAAGTTACGCAAGTACCAATTGTACATTTATTACGGAAGTCCACAATCAGCTAACTTTAGCGAAGATACGGCTGTGTTGAGAATAATAGCCCAAGATTACGTCAACCAGGTTAAAGTAATCGGATTTATTGAAGTAAATAAATCATATGAGTTAAGCATATTTGGGCAATACAGCTACCTCAATTGGATATTGGCTTATAAGGATAAATACCTCAATAAACGCTTAGGCATTAGAGGTATTCCCAATAGCATATACACGGCAAAACGAAGAAAGGTAATTGGCTATAACATGACCCCAAAACAATTGCTACAGCAATTGCAAAACCAACCTGCAAAGCCATGATGGAGAATCCAATATTGGTTGACATTTATCGGGGAGGTGTATTGGAAAGTTTTCACCGCGGTGTGGTATGTATTGTTGATGAAAACAATCAGGTGTTGTTTAGCCTTGGTAACATCAATCAAGTCTGTTACCCACGCAGCGCCATGAAACTGTTACAAGTACTTCCATTAATACAACATGGAGGCATACAAAAATTTGGTTTTACACTGGAAGAAATTGCCGTAATGTGTGGCTCACACAACGCAGAAGCAGAGCACTTGCGGGTTGTAGCAAGCATATTGCATAAAATTGGGTTAACGGCTGAATATTTAAATTGTGGGCCGCAATACCCCAGTGGTAAAAAGGAAGCCAATGCACTAATTAAAGCAGATGCTAAACCCCAGCACATTCACAACAATTGCAGTGGTAAACATGCTGGCATGTTGGCCATGTGCGTACTTAAAGGATGGCCTGTTGAAGATTACATCAACCCACGGCATCCGTTGCAACAATTGATAATGGATTTGTGTGCGCGATTTTTTGAATACCCCAAAGAACAAATGGTTACGGCATTGGATGGTTGCAGTGCGCCCATTTTTAGTGTACCGGTAATTAACCAGGCCATTGCCTATAAAAACTTAAGTGCTCCTGCAGCATTTGAACCCGCTTTACAAGAAGCCTGTAAAGTGGTGATAGAAGCAGTGAGCCAATACCCATTTATGGTTGCCGGAACCAAAAGGTATTGCACAGATATGATGAACATAACAGCCCCTGCAATTATTGGAAAAACAGGAGCAGAAGGCATTTTTTGCATGAGTTTTACTCAGCAAAAATGGGGAGTGTGCATTAAAATTGATGATGGCAAAATGTTGCCTCAATACAATATTGCTCAAGCCATTGTTGAAGCTGTTGGATTGTTTTCGGCTGAGCAATTGCAACCATTACAACATTATCAAACAAGTGAACTAAAAAACTTTAACCAGTTGGTAACTGGGGAAATAAAGGTAAACAACAATTTATTGGAAGCGTTAAAGGTGATGGCAACCGATAATAAATTGGTGTAGTTTTCTTGCAGTTGTACCACTTATTTAATATTGTTTGCCTGATAATGCATATTACGTATTAGGTGTTGGTGTGTATGATATATGCAAACACGCTCTTAAGATTGGAAAGAAAACAATTTGTATTCGTATTTATTCGTAAATATCCGAAGATATCCGTTCAATAATGGTTGCTGGGTACTTTTTCTATAGAAATTGATGATTGAATTGTGGAGCAAGAATCGTTTAAGAACCACTACTTAATCCCCCTAAACAACCTGTTCCAGCGAATTTTTTTAAACAAGTTGGTTTCATTTGGGTCTAAACTCATCCAGGTAAACAAAGCTTTACCCACAATGTGGTCTTCTGGCACAAATCCCCAAAAGCGCGAGTCAGCTGAATTATGGCGGTTATCGCCCATCATGAAATAATAGTTTTGTTTAAACGTATAAGAAGTAATCTCCTGTTCGTTTAAATAAACTTTTTTGTTGCGCATAACCAGTGTCGGGTTGTTTTCATATACCTTAATAGCGCGTTCATAAATATAATAAGTTACAGTATCTAAGGTAATCACATCTCCTGCTTTGGGAATGTAGATGGGTCCAAAGTTATCTACGTTCCAACCAAGGGTTTCTCTAAAGGGGAAAATATAATGGGCACCGGCACCTTTTGCTTGCAAGGTGTTATCAATCTTTTTTACCCAACTTTGGCTTTTTAAATCGGCCACCGCTGCATTAGTTAGGGTTAAATCAAAATCTCCGTTAGGGCTGGTTGGCCCACCCTCTGTAATATCATGTCTTTTAATTAAGCGGTTATCAAAAGTACCATCAGTTTGCACGTAATACCTAAACTGCATTTTAGGTGGGTTTTCTGCCGCTAAACCATTCACAAAAACCTGTTGATCCACTACTGATAGGCTATCACCTGCAATACCTAAACAACGTTTGATGTAATTTTCTTTTTTATCCAAGGGCCTACCATCTTCTGCTGGGTAATTAAACACCACCACATCGTTATTTTTTATTTTTTGAAACCCAGGTAACCTAAAATAAGGCATGCTTGGCCACTCAACGTACGACTTGGAACCCACCCCCGGTAACGTGTTGTGGGCAAAAGGAAAGCTAATAGGCGTAATAGGTGCCCTTGCTCCATAATTTACCTTACTAACAAATAAAAAATCACCAACTAACAGCGATTTTTCCATAGAAGAGGTTGGGATAGTATAGGCTTCAATAAAAAAGGTGCGGATTAATGTTGCTGCTACTACGGCAAATGCAATGGCATCAATCCACTCGCGCGATTTGGTTTTACGTGGGAAAAGATTGATAAAAACATAATAACCGATAATAGAAACTTGAATGAGCAAAAAGAAAAGAGTATTGGTAAGCATAGAAGCACCAGCCACAAAACTCATTACTATAAAAAAGAAGAGGTTAATACCACTCATTAAGTAAAAACTTTTGCGCTCACGTGTATTTAGCAGGGCAAAAAATAGTACAATGTAAGAAGGCCTTGTTTTATTTTCAGTCATTATTGAAATGTATTTTGGAGTAAAAACGCTGTGGAAGCACTGTTATTACGAAATTTTGATAAGTGGTTTGTTTACTAGTTAAGTGGATTAAAGCTTTAAAATATCTTCCATCGAATAAATGCCTTTTTTCCCGATAATCCATTCGGCAGCCATAATTGCACCCTTGGCAAAGCCATAACGCGATTTGGCCACGTGGCGTATTTCTATACCGTCAATAACCGATTCATATTTTACAAAATGATCTCCGGTTACATCAGCAATACGTTTTGATTCAATTAACAATTCATTGGGTTTTAAACTTTGCGATGGGGTGTTTGCCTGATAAACCAACCTACCCTTATAGCTTGTTTTTTGTTGATTTTCGGCTAAAATTTGATTGGCCAAGGTTATGGCAGTTCCGCTGGGATGATCCTTTTTTTCCGTATGGTGAATTTCTTCAATCATCACATCATAATCATCCAAGCCAGCCATCATTTTAGCAAGAATTTTATTCAGCTTATAAAAAATGTTTACACCAATGCTGTAGTTGGTACTGTGCACCATGCTTTGCCCTTCATTCAAACATTTCTCCTTAATTTCATCAAATTGATCGTACCATCCTGTTGTGCCAACAACAATAGGTACCTTAGCCTCAAAGCACTTTAGGATATTTTCCACTGCAGCATCCGGCATGCTAAAATCTATGGCCACATCAACGTTTTCCAAACTAATTGGCATAAAGTCAAATGCATTTTCTAGGCTTACTTTATATACAATGCTGTGTCCTTTTGCTATGGCAATTTTTTCAATGGCTTTGCCCATTTTACCATATCCTAATAGAGCTATTTTCATATATTGAGCGTATGCATTATCTGTTATGCTTTAGTGCATTAACTGTAAAACAAAAGTATTTTAGGTTGAGTAAATATACACTTATTCTCCATTTTTTAAAACTTTAATGTAATTGATAAGTGTGTTTGTGCTGTTGATGAAACCCAATAAAGTTGAGGTTGTACATGCATTGAAAGGTCTTCCGTGATTTTAAAATCATAAAAGTGAGCGTCAACCGCGGCATCAACAATTTGCAAGATATAAGTTGCCCCTAACAATATGTACGATAAATCCCTGTTTTTGTGATAATAATCCCGGTTGCTTTTTAAAGTTGGTTCTTGAAACTGACTATAGTAAGGGTCTTCACTAAATCCGTTTTCAACCCTAAACGCATATTGTTTCTTAAACTCTTGGTAATACTTGTTGTTCCATAAGGCACCGTATAAGGCTGCACCGGCAGCAGCATATATAACAGGCACTTTCCAGTATTTCTTGTTATATACTTGTCCGGCACCGGGTAAACAAACCGAAAGTAAAGTGGCTCTTTTAGGGGAGTGCTTAAGTGAAGATAAACTGTCTTTTTTGGCTGGTGATGTGCTTTTAGATGATGGCCTGAGGGCAGGTTGATCATCATTAGTAGTTTTATAACCCGGAGTAACCGTTATGGCACTATCGTTTATAGGGCCAATTTGCGCACACACATCAGCACTCAACAAGAGCAAAATGGAATAAAACAATAAGAAGTGCAGTTTGCCAAACATGTAGCCGCAAAGGTAATGAATTACCCCAAATAATTACAAAACAAAGGTTTAAAGGTGAATAGGCACTTTGTTTAGTTCTCTTCCAATTGAATAAGATCAAGTATGCGCTGCAATTCAGCCTGAGAGCGGAAAGGGATTTTAATATTGCCCCTACCTTTGTCATCAGTTTTGATGCTGATTTTAGCATTAAAGCGCTCGCTTAAACTTTGTTGGTAACTCAAGATAAGCTCCGATTTATCAACTTTTACTGGCACTTTGCCGGCTTTAGGCTGGGTTTTTGTTTGTTCCTCTCTTACCAGGTTTTCTACTGAACGAACGCTCAACTCATTACTAAGCATTTGCTCCAGCATCCATTCTTGTTTTTTAGGATCTTCCACATTAATAATCGCCCGGGCATGTCCCATGCTGATTTTGCCTTCCTTAAGGGCCAGCTGAATAGTGTCAGAAAGTTTTAAGAGGCGCAAATAATTATTTACGGTACTGCGGTTTTTACCAACACGTTCACCAACCTCATCCTGTTTCAGGTTACATTCTTCCATCAGGCGTTTGTAACTCAATCCTATTTCAATTGGATTTAACTCCTCCCGTTGGATGTTTTCAATCAATGCCATTTCAAGCATTTCTTGGTCGTTTGCTACCCTAATATAGGCAGGTATTTTGGTTAATCCGGCCAGTATACTGGCGCGGGTTCTGCGCTCTCCTGAAATAATTTGGTAGCTATCGTAACCCATTTTGCGAATAGTAATGGGTTGAATAACGCCATGTATTTTAATGGAATTAGCCAATTCTTGTAAAGCGGTTTCTTCAAATGCCGTTCTGGGCTGAAAAGGATTGGCCTGAATTTGGCTAATTAGTACCTCGCTAATGGAATTGGCCGGTTTGGCTTCCACACTGGTATTGGTAATATCTGTATTTGCATTTTCTAACAAGGCACTTAATCCTCTGCCTAATGCATTTTTACGCGGGTTGCTCATTTCTTTTGTTTTTATTGCAGTACTCAAAACGGTAACTAGTTAAGGTTGTTAAATTGGGTGGTGATTAATTTAAAGCAGACGACTCGAATGCATTGGTGGTGGTTAAACCATTTTTTTGCAACAACTCTTTTGCCAAATTCAAGTAATTGATGGTGCCTTTGCACTCGGCATCGTAAGCAATAACAGGCTTGCCAAAGCTCGGTGCTTCGCTTAATCGGGTGTTTCGCTGTATAATGGTATCAAATACCATTTGTTGGAAATGCATCTTTACTTCTTCAACCACCTGATTGCTCAAACGTAAACGCATATCATACATGGTTAGCAACAAGCCCTCAATCTGCAACTCAGGATTTAGGCTGCTTTGCACAATTTTAATAGTGTTTAATAGTTTGCCTAAGCCCTCTAATGCGAAATACTCGCATTGAACAGGAATAATTACACTATCGCTTGCTGTTAAAGAGTTGGTAGTAATGATGCCCAATGAAGGCGAGCAATCAATAATAATAAAGTCATAATCCTTTTTTATCGGATCTAACGCATGACGAAGCACACGCTCTCGGTTCGGTGTATTAATCAATTCTATTTCGGCTCCAACCAAATCAATATTAGAGGGTAGTAAATCCAAATAATCAACTTCCGTTTTAACAATGGATTCTCTAGCTGAATTATCATTAATCAATACCTCATACAAACCAAGCTGCACATTTTTAGGGTCGAAACCCAAGTGCGAAGTGGTGTTCGCTTGCGGGTCGGCATCTACCACTAACACCTTATATTCTAATACGGCTAAACTTGCTGCCAAGTTAACGGCAGTGGTGGTTTTGCCAACACCCCCTTTTTGATTTACAACTGAAATAATCTTTCCCATGTTATGCTTTCTTTCTAATCGCTATGTTTAAATTGTTATAGTACTGCCAATGGCAGGTATGGTAAGTGTTTTACCATGTTTATTAAAATGAGCCTGGGCATCATCGTGCGGAACTTTAATATAACCAAATGTATCAAAATGCATGGCTATAATGTTGTCGCAACCAATAAATGACGCAGCTTTACAGGCGTCTTCATAACCCATGGTGAAGTTATCGCCAATGGGCAACAATGCTGCTGTTAAGTTAAATTTATCAGCCAATAGTTTCATATCTGTATGCAAGGCTGTATCACCAGCGTAATACAAACACTTATCAGCTGTTTCAATAACAAATCCTGCGGCAATACCGGCATAACTCCCATCAGCCAATGAACTGGAGTGAGCAGCAAACACCATATGAATCAATATGTCGTCAAAACGCCATTTACCGCCAATATTCATAGGATGGGTGTTTGTTACGCCATGCTTATTTAACCAAACTTGTATTTCCCAACTGGCAATTACTTTCGCCTTGGTTATGTTAGCCAAGTCAAGCAAATCAGCAGTATGGTCTTCGTGTCCATGCGATACCAATATATAATCGGCTTGCAACTCCTCAAATCGGATATTTGCCGCCAATTCATTGGGCCTGATAAATGGATCGAAAACCAATTTTTTACCGGATGTTTCCAGTAAAAAACAAGAATGACCTAAGTATGTGAGTTGCATGTAAACTTTTTGTTAATCGTGTTTTCAAATAACGGACATCCTTTAGGGAACATATATACAACCTTACTACATACTATCAACACCCATGTTGATAGTTTTAAGCTTTGTTATTTAGTGAGTTGTGGTTTTTTTTAGCCGTGGAACACCTTTCCAAAAAATCCAATTATCAACAATTAAATGTAAATTCACCCGCTAATAATTGTTACAAAATGGCGGAAGCTAAAAATAGGTCAGGTATTATCTTGTTTTGCGCTGTTATACTTAGCCTATTGGTTTATGGTTACGTATATCAGGTAAAGCTTATGCCAACTGGCGATGAAACGATAGCCTATTTATGCGCTACAGGCAATCAAGGGTTGTATGAGCAAGTAAATAAGCAGGGGGGATTGTATGGAAAAATAAGTGGGGTAGAGGATTGGCAATCATTTTTTACAATTAAACAAGGTGCTTTTGAGCGCATTGCCCCTGATTTGGTGCAAACAGATTTACACCCGCCTTTGTATTTTTGGACGTTGCACCTGGTACTGCAATATATTCAGCCAAT
>RDYC01000035.1 GCA_004293295.1 Bacteroidota bacterium | reverse complement strand
TTTTAGGGTGCGTTGTCGCAATGTTTATGGTTTAGTAAGCCAAGAAGATGCCTATATTTTTGTGGTATTACCTCCTTGGTACAGAACAGGATATGCTTACTTTGCCTACCTAGTCCTATTAGGTTTGGTGGTTTGGGGAGTGGTTAAAGCCAACATTGCACGCATACAAAGAAAAAACATCAAACTCGAGAACATCGTAACAGAAAGAACCGCTGAGCTTAACCAGCAAAAAGAAGAGATTCTGGCCTTTAACTCTCAACTGAGCGAACAGAAAGAATCCATTACTAAACAAGCAGACGAGCTTCGTAAACTCAATGAGGCAATTCTGGAGCAAAGTACTCAAATCCAAAGGCAAAAAGAAGAGGTGGAGCGCACCTACGAAAATATCAAGGTTCTGGCAGGAATGGGTAGAAAGATTACGGCCACTCTGCGCTTTGAAGATATTTCTATGGTTGTATACTCCTCGGTGATGGTGCTTATGGACGCTGCTACCTTTGGCATTGGTATTTATGATGCCAAGAACCACCGCTTAGAGTTTTCGGGCACTGTAGAAAATGGCGAAATACTGCCCACTTTTTATGATTATTTAGACAGTGAACAACGTCTTTCTACCATCTGCTTTCTAAAAAGCAAAGAAATTGTCATACAAGACATCTACCGCGATTATAACAAGTACCTAGAGGGAACACCTCTGCCCAAGGTAGGACGCTTGCCTCAATCGGTCATTTATGTGCCGCTTGAGGTCAAGGACAAGATTATAGGAGTGTGTACCGTCCAAAGCTTTAAAAAAGATGCATATTCTCGCTATGAGCTAGACTTCTTGCGCAACTTAGCGGCTTATATTTCTATTGCCGTGGCCAATGCCAAATCTTACGAAATTATCAATGCTAAAAATACGCAAATCACGGATAGTTTGCGTTATGCGCAGACCATACAACAGGTCATATTACCACACGAAACCGCTATAAAAGCATCTTTTCAAGATTTTTTTACAGTTTATAAGCCTCGTGATATTGTTTCGGGAGACTTCTATTGGTTTGCTAAAACGAAGAACAAAATTATTTTAGCTGTGGTAGATTGTACAGGACACGGTGTCCCCGGTGCTTTTATGTCCCTGATTGGCAATAATTTATTGGATAAAATTGTTAAAGTGCTTCAAATTGATGAGCCAAAACAGATTCTCAACATGATGAGTGATGAGCTCAATGAGTTTATTGGCCAAAAGTCCACCAATGAAGATGGTATGGACGTATCACTTTGTGCCTTTGAGTATCTAGGCGATGACTCTGTACGCATGCAATATGCTGGTGCCAAACGGCCTGCCTTCATCTATCATCTACAATCTCAGTCTTTAGAGAGCCTCAAAGGACAGAACAGGTCGATAGGGGTACGTAAGAAAACCTCATTCAAGTATGAGCAAACTGAGCATATTCTCAAAAAGAATGACCTAGTGTATCTGTTTAGTGATGGTTTTATAGATC
>RDYC01000243.1 GCA_004293295.1 Bacteroidota bacterium | reverse complement strand
TTATTGGATTATCGTACGATGCCCTAGAACCGGGTATTTACATGAAAGATTTGGTGGATAAAACGTACCAAATACCTCTACCAAGTGCCGGACAACAAAGTTTATTAACCCGTCTTACCTATATACACCAGCAAGAAAAAATTGATGTAATCATCCCAAACTTTGATGCCGAGTTGTTTAACTTCATCAAATTACAAGACACACTCAAGCAAATGGGTATTCATTCTTTTTTACCAACACTTGAGCAATTTGAAGAACGACACAAATGGGCGTTGGCTGAGTTTGGGGTAAAGTACAAGGTGAATGTGCCTAAAAGTAAAATGATTAACAGCATGGCTGAAATCCATAGCTTGGCTTATGAGTTTGGATACCCATTGGTTGTAAAAGGTAAATTTTATGATGCCTCGGTAGCTTATTCACCCGATCAGGCCATGGGCTACTTTAATAAAATAAGTGGCAAGTGGGGTTTGCCAATAATTATTCAACAATACACACAAGGCACGGAAGTAAACCTAACCGGCCTAGGAGATGGAAAAGGAAATTTAATTGGTGCAGTACCCATGCGTAAAACTTACATTACTGATAAGGGGAAAGCCTGGGCCGGAGTAGCACTGGAAGATGAGCGGCTGATGGATATTGCCCGCCAAATAGTTAAAGGGAGCAAATGGCGCGGAGGATTTGAACTGGAAATGATAAGAACTGACCGTAATGAATATTACCTGATAGAAATTAATCCAAGATTTCCGGCTTGGGTTTACTTAGCAGTTGGTGCTGGGCAAAACCATCCTGAAGCATTGGTTCAGTTGGCATTGGGTGAAGATGTAAAACCTTTTGAAAAATATGAGTCGGGCAAAATGTTTGTGCGATACTCATACGACCAAATAGTAGACTTAAAAGAATTTGAAATAATTTCCACGCTTGGAGAACTTTAACTAACTACACAAATGAAAAGACTTGAATTTATTAAAGGTAGCGGCTTACTTGGCTTGAGCTCTCTTTTACCAACCCAAAAACTAGAGGCCATGACAGCCAAAAGAACCTGCGTTCTTATTCCCACAGAAACTGCAGGACCATTTCCACTTGATTTGTCAGAAAACACTGCTTTTTTCAGAACCGATATACGTGAGTCTAAGACAGGAGTCCAACTCAATCTCAAATTAAAAGTCATTGGCAATACCAACTGTCTTCCACTTCAAAACGTTCGGGTAAATATCTGGCATTGTGATAAAGATGGCTTATACTCTGGTTATAGTCAAACCAACAACCAAGGACAAGCAGGTTTAACCTACTTAAGAGGATATCAATTTACTGATGTAAATGGAGAAGTTAATTTTACAACCATTTTACCGGGATGGTATACCGGTCGTATTTGTCATATACACTTTCAAGTTTACGTTAGTTCGAGTTATTCTGCTATTTCACAACTCACTTTCGACATACCTACCAAAAATGCAATTTATGCTGATAACGCAACGATCTATGCAAAAGGTGCAGATCCATTAACACTGAATTCAGATAATATTTTTGCTGATGGTTATGAATACCAAATAGCCACACTAACACCCAGTACTTCAAATGCTGGTTACGACTCCTATTTAGAAGTTACAGTTCAAGGTAGTGGTGCCACCGGAATAGGACACATCGAAAAAGAAACACGTAAACATTTTCTGTTAGGCCAAAATTATCCGAATCCATTTTCAACTTACACGATCATCCCCTTCACCCTTAAACAATCAGGAGAAGTACAATTGGATGTTTGGAACACTGCCGGAAAAAAACTACTCACTATCCGAAAAGGCTTGTTGCAACCTGGGGATCATGAGATTAAAATAGATTTATCAGCGTATGGATTACCCGTTGAAAATTATGTTTATCAATTGGAACTATCTAACTCAAACGGAGTATACCGAGACTGTAAAATGATGACTGCTTCTCGGTAATTTACCAAATAGAATAGTATGAAAAAGCAATTATATGAACGCCCGTTAATCCAACGTATTAACACCGGATTGATGAATAAATTCGGCACAAAAACCGAATACAGCCCGGTTAGCCATATTGATGGTTTTGCTGTGAAAGACCTGGTAAAAGAATTTGGGTCGCCATTGTTTGTGTTAAGTGAGCAAACCATCCGAAAAACTTACAAGGAAGCTGTGAGGGCTTTTAAAACGCGCTATCCTAAGGTTCAGTTTGCATGGAGTTACAAAACCAACTACATTAATGCTGTATGTAACATATTTCATCAGGAAGGATCATGGGCCGAGGTAGTTTCAGGCTTTGAATACCAAAAGGCATTAAACAACGGAGTACCGGGTCATCAAATTATTTTTAACGGGCCCGATAAAAGCGATGACGATTTGCGTGCAGCCATCACACACAACTCCCCTATTCATATTGATCATCTTGACGAGTTGTACCGTTTAACAGAAATGGCAGAGGAAATGAATAAACGGCCCAATGTAGCCATTCGTGTAAATATGGATACCGGCATTTACCCCATGTGGGATAGGTTTGGGTTTAACTATGAAAATGGGCAAGCTTGGGATGCCATCAATAAAATTATTTTGGGCGACAGGTTAGAATTAATAGGAGTACACAGCCATATTGGCACCTTCATGCTATCGCCACAAGCCTACGCAACAGCAGCCTATAAATTATCCGATTTGGTATTGGGGGTTAAAAAGAAATTTGGTAAAACACTTCAGTATATTGATATGGGTGGAGGCTTCGCGTCAAAAAATACCTTAAAAGGTTCATACCTACCGGGTGCTGACACAGTGCCAACTATTGATCAATTTGCAGAGGCCATTACCACAGCCTTGTTAAATGCAGGATTTATTGAAAAGGATTTGCCATTGTTGATTTTAGAAACAGGCCGCGCTTTAATTGATGAAGCCGGATACTTATTGGGAAGTGTGCTGGCCAATAAACGATTAAGCGATGGCAGACGCGCCACCATTATGGATTTTGGTGTAAACATCCTATTCACTTCCTTTTGGTACGACCACAAAATAAGTCCGGCACAAGAGTTTAGTTCATATACTGAAGATACTGTAATGTATGGCCCCTTGTGCATGAATATTGATGTGGTAAGAAGTCAGGTTACGCTGCCACCGCTTAAAAAAGATGATTTGGTAGTGGTGCACACCGTTGGGGCATATAATATGACACAATGGATGCAGTTTATTGCCATGCGCCCGGCAGTGGTATTGTTAGGAATGGACGGGAAACCACATTTAATACGCCAAAGAGAAACTTTAAACAATATTGAAATGAGTGAAGTAATGCCGGAGTTTTTAAATAAACATGGCTTGGCAACCAAGCTTACTAAAGTGGTTTAACCTTGATTAAAGAATCCTTACATATTTTTCAGAAGGCATTTATTAACAGCTATGCCCAATTATTTTTTGCGGATAGTAAGGTATTTGCTTGGTTATTATTAATCTCGTCATTTATAAGTCCAACAACGGGATTAAGTGGCCTTATTGCCACTGTTGCAGCCATTGTTTTTGCGTGGTGGATGGGATTAAACAGGATTTTATTAAGTTATGGAACCTTTAGCTATAATGCCTTAATGGTAGGATTGGTACTTGGTGGACATTATCATTTTTCGTGGGGGTTTTTGTTGGTGCTTTTGGTTGGTGCGGTGTTTAGTGTGCTAATTGTGGTATGGTTAAATACCGTGTTTGCAAAATATGCCGTGCCTTCCTTAAGCCTCTCTTTTTTATTAACCCTCTGGCTAATTACCTTGGCTATACGAGGCTTTAGCAATGTCAATTTAAATGAGCGAGACCTTTTCCGGTTTAATGAGTGGTACCTCTTAGGCGGAAGTAGGTTGGTTGAATGGATGACTGCACTTGACCAATTGGAGATTCCGCAATTTTTAGAAGTTTACCTGAAATCACTATCTGCGGTGTTTTTTCAGTACAATATTATTTCAGGTGCTATTATTTTAATTGGTCTTTTAATATGGTCGAGAATCGGATTTTTATTATCCGCATTAGGCTTTGTAATTGGCTACTTTTTTTATTACGGCTTGTCAGGTGAGTTTACCCAATTGTATTACAGTTATATTGGTTTCAACTTTATACTAACAGCCATTGCCTTAGGAGGATTTTATCTGATTCCTTCCAGGGCTTCATTTATTTTAGTTGTTATTGTTATGCCCATTATCGGGGTATTCATTACCGGATTAAACCAACTGCTAGGTGTTTGGCAACTGCCCTTATATTCCTTCCCATTTGCATTAACAGTAATATTAACCATCCTGCTATTACACCAGCGCACCTATTTTAAACGGTTAAAGTTGGTACCGTTTCAATATTATTCACCGGAAAAAAACCTGTACCAGTATACCAACAGTTTTGTTCGTTTTGGCAAAGCCAAAGGCATTGCGTTGCGTTTGCCATTTTTTGGCGAGTGGCAAGTATCTCAAGGTTATGATGGGGCCATTACACATAAAAAAGAATGGCGATATGCGCTAGATTTTGTGGTGGTGGATGAAACTGCCCACACCTTTAAAATCCCCGGTGAAATCGTAACTGATTTTTATTGCTATAACCTTCCTGTAATGTCTCCGGCTGATGGTTATGTTTGCGAGGTAGCTGATGGCATTGATGATAATGGAATTGGTGAGATTGACATCAAAAAAAACTGGGGGAATACTTTAGTAATTAAACATGCTGACGGGTTATACACTAAACTCTCTCACCTTAAACGAGATTCGTTAACGGTAAAGGTTAATGATTATGTAAAGCAAGGACAAATTATAGCCACGGTAGGCAATTCAGGCCGTTCACCGGAGCCGCATTTACATTTTCAATTGCAGGCAACACCATACATTGGTTCAGAAACTATGCAATATCCATTGGCTTATTTTATCACCAGAAAAGAGCAAGCATATCAGTTACACGAATTTGAAGTACCTCAAGAGGGTGCTCATGTTCATCATCCTATACAAACGCCATTGCTGGTAAATGCCTTAAATTTCGTGCCCGGCAAAAAGTGGTATCTTCAAGTATCGGATGCCAATGCACAAAAAAGCACTTTAGTTTGGGAATGTATGGTTGATGCTTACAACCAAACTTACCTGTATTGTGCCAAAAGCAAAGCTTGTGCCTACTTTGTAAACAACGGTACCGTATTTTATTTTACCACATTTTATGGCAGCAAAAAATCGCTGTTGTATGAGTTTTATATTGGAGCACATAAAATACTGTTAGGATACTATCAACACATGGCTGTTAAAGATGATATCCCTTTATCAAGTTTTCATCACCCGGTACTGTTATGGTTACAAGATATGGTAGCCCCGTTTTATCAGTTTATGCAGGTGGAGTATCAATCCATATTTGAAGAATTGGATAACGAATATGCGCCCAATCACGTTGTCATACGTTCAACTATCTCGGCATTAGTTGCAGGTAAAACACTTAAACAAAAACAACATCTTTTCACCTTCGCTAATGGATGCCTATCTCAATGGAGCATTTTAACCCAAGGAAACACCCTGTATACCGTATCATGCAACGATCAGTTATAATTTTTTTATGGATATTAACCGCCATATGCGCAAATGCGCAAGAGGAGGGTATTTTGCGGCCTGATAGCATCAATAGTTTCTTGTCGGCACAAAGCAGCCCTGCTCGCATCGTTCAGGTTGTTGATAGCTTAGAGAAAATTAAAAAAGCAAGTTATGAAGCGTATTTATGGGCTGCCGAAGCATCCTATAATTTGGGCAAATTGTATGGGCAACAACGCTACCTGGAAAAAGCCCATCGTATTTATCCCAATGATACCCGTGCATTGCCGGCTTTGTATGAAAACTACCTTGCCTTAGGTAATTACCCCCAAGCATTGCGGTTAAATAAACTGATTTTGGCACAAGCGGAATTGGGAAAATATTATGCAAAACGCCCTGTATTGCATTTGGTTCATATGGAGTATGGCATCAAACAATCGTCTAATGATTCATTATATGCCCCTTTACATTATGCCCAAATTGGCGTTGGTATACGGGTAAACCAAATTGCTTGGATGCACGCAATCAGTTACCTAAAGCAAAACTCCATTTTAGGCTCCACCAGTCAATACCAATATTATTCAGCATTAGCCATTCCACTCAAAAATAATTGGACAGTTTCGCCCGCTTGCCATGTATTGTACGTTAACATCACAAATGAAATTCCGATAGCTGATAGCTCTATATTGAGCAGCACTGCTTTTGTAGTAGCACTGCAAGTGAGCAAACAATACAAAAACTTTAAACTTGAGTTAGGCGCAACACAAGGCAATATGAACAACGAAAATCAATTACAAATACAACCGGCCATAACCTATTATCCGTTCTCCAATCAAAAAGTACTTCTGCAAGTTGCCGGAACTTATTTTACAGAAAAGGATGCAGCAACCGGCATGGTACAATTGGGTGCAAGGCCAATTCCAAGTCTGCAAGTTATTGGCAATTACCTGTATGGTGATGTGAGAAATTTTGCTGAACAAAACGGATACTTAATCAACAATTCGTTTGATGAAACAAACCAAAGGTATGGGTTGATCACAAATTATAACTTTACTCCAAGCATAACCATTTATGGTGTTTTTCAGTTGGAACAAAAAACGGAATATTTTAGTCGAATTAACTACAATTACGCAACTGGATTATTAGGTGTAAAAAAGGTATTTTAGCCCCAATGAAAAAAATGATATTTATGGTACTGGTGAGTACCATTTTTTTCCGTGTAATGGCTCAGGATAATCTGCAACGTGCTTTTGAGCAAAGTTATGTACAGGAACGTGCCGGAAATTATGTAGGTGCGGCACAAACCATGGTAGGTGCCTACCTAATGAAAAATTACGAATGCAACCTGCGTTTGGGTTATTTAAAGTATATGAGTGGCGCTTATGCTGAGGCCATGACATACTACCAAAGGGCTATTGAGCTTATGCCCTATGCCATTGAACCGCGTTTGGGTTATGTATATCCCGCTGCCGCATTTGGCAAATGGGATGATGTGGTGGCGCAATACAACGCCATATTAAAAATTGACCCTAAAAACAGCATCATCAACTACAAACTAGGGGTAATTTATTACAACCGAAAAAAATATAGCCAGGCCTTCACATTGTTTGAAAAGGTAGTAAACCTATATCCGTTTGATTACGATGGCCTCACAATGTTTGCTTGGACCAATTATAGATTGGGAAAATTGCCACAGGCTAAGTTGCTGTTTAAAAAGGTGCTGTTGTTATCACCCAATGATAAATCCGCGTTGGAGGGTTTAAGTTTAATTAAATAACCCCTATAACCATAATAATAATTTTATCACCGTAAAAAATAATATCATGGCAGCAAAAGCAACAACAGTAAAGGAGTATTTGGCTGAACTTCCCCCAGAGCGACTTCCTTTTATGGAGGCGTTAAGAGATACCATCTTAAAACACCTACCCAAAGGCTTTAAAGAGGAAATGAGTTATGGCATGATTGGGTATGTGGTACCTCACAGCATTTATCCTGCCGGTTACCACTGCGACCCTAAGTTGCCGTTACCTTTTATTAGTATAGCTTCGCAAAAAAATTTCATAGCACTTTACCACATGGGTATTTATGCCAGCCCTACTTTGTTAAAATGGTTTACTGATGAATACCCCAAACACAGTAAAACCAAGCTAGACATGGGCAAAAGTTGCATTCGTTTTAAAAAGCCTCAAGATATTCCACTCCCGCTGATTGCTGAACTGATTAAGAAAATGAGCGTGCAAAATTGGGTTGATTTGTATGAAGCACAACTAAAGCAGTAGTTTTCGTTTTTTAAAATCGAAAACTGATACGTGTATTGTCATCAGTATTTATTCGTCAAATCAAGTATCATACGTTTACGGTAACCACTATTTTGGGGTACCTTCACCTTGTTTCTATTCTGCCAAATCCTTATGGTAAAGGAGGCTACTGCATTGATAACAGTTTGTAGGGTTATGCAACAAATCCAATCTAACATTAGCCATACAAGATACACCAGTTGTTTTTATTGCCAAATACAGTACGCTTGCCCAAAAAGAAAAATCACTTTGGCGGCATTGGATATTTTAATGCGGTAAAAAGCAAATGCGGGATAAAAAATAAGCCATGGGCTGAACACTGCTGACCGCAGAATTGGCCAACAGTGTTCAGGCATAGGAGGTGGTTATATGATGGTTTTTCTACTTCTAAAGTGATTAAAAGGATCTTTTGAATGTTTATGTTTAGCTCGAATCAGTTTTTCATAACTCACATCAAAATAAGTTTTGGTTGGAATTGAACTGTCTTTAAAACTAATAAACGCACCGGATGTGTTCGGAATCTTAAAGTTTCTGCAAACATCCATCCAGTCAAGTGCCCGATTTACCCGGTTGTATACTTTATTGTCTTCTCCCTTGGCTTTTTGTTTAGGTTTTTCGTTCCACCAGGTTTGGTATTGTATGGTATATAAACGGTCTTTATATGGAAACGAACTATGAATGGCCCTATCGGGAGTCATGTTTTTATAATACTTGCCATTAATTGCCCCTAAGGTGATGTAGGTAAATAAACCAAGTTGCACATTACCAATTTCAACCAAAGGCGAAGTAAGGCTTCTTAACAATTGCACGTACCCTTCTTTATCCAGCCCCTGCGCTTCCACCAAACGAGAAGTGATTTTGTGTGGAGCAGGGTCATCCAAATCAGGCGGAAAAGGCATATCATGCTCATCCGCATCATTGTTTAACATAAGTTGCTGCACTTGTTGAAACGAAAACCTGTCCCAGTTACTCATTAAGTTTGTACCATAATTTTCAGTGGTGTTGTGCGTACCACCCTTTCCTAATAACTTGTATTTGTAATGTGGAACGGTTGAGAAATTAATCCTTAAAAACTCCTTTAACTCATCTTCATTACCTTCCCAATAACCGTACATAATACAATTGTGGCAAACTTTGTCAACAACAAAAGGTTCATCCAGTTTGCTTGGTTTTGCTGATATTTTGAGGTTGGTTCCAACCAATTTTTCATTGGTTTCGCCTTCCCCATCAATAAGTTGCTCCCATGCTTGCAATACATCCAATGTGGGGGTAAGGTGATGCGGATGTGCAAAATAAGACTCCATGTGGCGTTGGTGCTCCAACTTGTTCCACTGCACCTGAAATTTAATAAGCATGGGAGGTAATGGGAAAGTGGTTATCCTAAATTCGGTAACAATGCCATAACTGAAACCACCCCCTCCTTTAAGCGCCCACAGCAAACTTTTTTCATTATCATACTCCTCTTGTTGGCTCACATCTACAATGCTGCCATCGCCAAGCACAACGGTTGCTCCAATAACACTCTCGCAACACATGCCGTGTTTTCTGGTCCATGGCCCCCAGCCACCGCCTAAGGTAAAACCGGCAATACCAACTGTAGCGCAAGTTCCATGTGGTATCATTACCTCCGATTTGGCCAATGTGGTAGTTAGGTTTTTAAAAATATTACCGGCCTCAATGGCCACATAACCATCTCTAATGTCAACCTTGTTCATTTTTGATAAGTCCATCAACACAACATCAGTGCCTGTGCACTCCCCTTCATGATCGTGCCCCCCGGAACGCACCCGCAAAGTAAGCCCTTCTGCTGAGGTAAATTGAACAAGCACACTCACTTGTTCTTTACTTTCGCACAGCACAATTACCGTAGGTTTAAACTGAAAATTGCGGTTAAAAATTTGCCTACGTTGGTTATACAATTCCTGCTGTTCGCCACAATCGCATAGCAACTCAGGAACAGCAACATTTTTACTCTGATAAAAATGGGTTAGGTTTTTTACAACTTCATTCATATGATTAAGTGTTTACAGGGTATACAATAACTAAATAATGACCAATACTATTTTCAAGTATCAAAAGTATGGATATGTATCGGAAAAACGGTTTAGTAGAAAT
>RDYC01000034.1 GCA_004293295.1 Bacteroidota bacterium | reverse complement strand
GTTCTGTTGATGATTTTGGTGGCATCAGCCGTATAACATCGTCCTGCGGCATAAAGGAAATTATCATCATAGGTGATAAATAGTTCTGTCTTTTCGGTGGGCGTTTGTCCCCAAATCGGGTTTAAAACCATAAAAGGAACAGAAACAGCCGATTGCCAAGCCGTTTCGTCACTTTTTCCATCTAAGGAAATTATGTTTGTTGTTTTTTTGATGATAAAAGGCTGCTGGGAAGTTTTCAAACTGTCTTGTCCGTTACAAAACGTACATAAACCAATCAGAAAAAATAGTGTAAATATTGACTTTACCATAAGTTATAAGATTTTAGAATTAAACCTACGGCAAAGGTATTATGATATTTTGAGGCTATTTTAGCCAACGTTTTAAGGCGTGGAAAATACCTTACGAAGCGTGGAATTTTGAGACGAAATGAGGTTTGTAAGTACGACTTACTTTCAGTTTTTCGCCTGTTTTGATCTCCAAGATGGCATCGCCGGAAGGAAGATTGATAATTTTTTCTACAAAACGAACATTCACTAAAAACGAACGGTGCGACTTTACGAACAAATCAGGATTCAGATTTTCTGAAAAAGACTTTAAAGATTGATACAAAACAATACGTCCATTGTGCGTATGTAGCGTGATACAATTCTTTTCAACTTCAACAAATCTAATTTCTGTTACGGCGAGTCGAATTTGTTTGAATCCGTCTTTGATTAAGATTTCTTCTGGGTAAGTGGTTATTTCATTTGCATCAACTTCATTTGGCACATTCAAATTCTCGGTTTGGAGGGTTACAACAGCATTATTTTTAGTCAATAAATTGGCACTTGCTGTAAAAGCCACAAAACACAAAAGATTGATTAAAGCATTGTTGGAAATAGAATAAGAAATCCAGTTGGGTGAGAAACTCCCACAATCAAAAAGCACAAGCATCGTGTACTCCACAGCATATCCGATAATGATTTGGTTTGTGATTACAATTCCAAGTCCGATTAAAACACTTTTGGTTAAATTTAATTTTCTGTTTTTTGCAAATTCAAAGAGTTTGTAGCCAACTACGCCCCAAAAAATCAAGTTGTAGAGCCATATCAAACTCGCTTTGCTGTGGCAGAGTCCGGTGGTGTAGATTTGAAAAAGCAAGGTCATCAGCAACGAAAAAAACAGCAAAAGGGCTACTTTTTTGAAGACGTTTAGGAAATTTAGGCTGCCGATATTTAGATATGTTTGATTTGTCATGTTGCTGTCTTTGTAGCCTGACCGCTAACGTTTTGGGGCTTTGCGTTCGGGCGGGATTTCGAAGCACAAAAGCTGGTTTTATTACTAATGTTTAATTGAAAAACTACTGTTGAATTTTGCACTTCAGCCCGCCTGACGCAAAAGCCTTGTTAGCGGCTGGCATTTTTGTCGTCTACTATTTTTTATAAGTATATGTCAATACTTTCTGTCCGTCTATCAGCTCATTATGTTCTATTTTTATTACTTTTTCTT
>RDYC01000242.1 GCA_004293295.1 Bacteroidota bacterium | reverse complement strand
TCAAAGGTTATTGTTATTATCTCAGGCAAGAAATACTATTTTTGAATTATGACGAATGAGCAGATTGCTGAAAAACTAAAATGGTATGCAGATTTAAGTGAGTTGCATAATGGCAACCCCTTTAAGATTAAATCTTATGCTGCGGCTTCATTTAGAATTGATAAATTATTGGAACCCCTAGCGGGGAAAAGCATTGCCGAGCTTGAGCAAATTGAAGGCGTGGGCAAGAGCGTTGCTGCTAAAGTATTTCAATTGAGCACAACAGGCACTTTTGATGAGTTGCAACAGTTGGAACAAGATACTCCTCTGGGAGTACAACAGTTGTTTGCAGTTAAAGGGATAGGCCCGAAAAAAATAGCGTACATCTGGCAGCAGTTGGGGATAGAAAGTATTGGTGAATTATTGTATGCTTGCAATGAAAACAGGCTTGCTCAGGCAAAGGGTTTTGGATTAAAAACCCAAGAAAGTGTAAAAAAGAGCATTGAATTTATTTTTGCCAACACGCATAAATTTCATTACGCTAAAATTGAAGAACTTGCCAATCAACTGGTGGATGCACTGAATGAATTTGATGGCACCACCAACATTAGCCTAACAGGAGCAATCAGACGCAAATGTGAAGTGATTGAAACCATTGAGATATGCGTAGCTATTTACGGTGATGAAAATGAATTAGCACAGTATATTGATGAACGTTTATCACCTGAGCAGCTTCAGGTAAATACCTCCACTATTACCTTCGTCATCAACCAATCTATTCCATGCAGCATTTATTTTTGTAGCGATGACGACTTTTTCAGCACCTTGTTTGAGACCACAGCTACTGCCGCACATCTTCAATTACTAAAAGCACTTAAACCTGACTTCACCACAGCGGAAGCCACATCGGAAGAAGTGATTTACACAAGTGTAAACTTACCATACATAGCCCCTGAACTGCGTGAGGGTTTACATGAAGTATCTTTAGCCCGGCAAAACAAACTTCCCAAGCTGATTGAGATTACCGACTTAAAAGGAATCTTACACAACCATAGCACCTATTCAGATGGATTAAACACCCTTGCTGAAATGGCCAACTACTGTAAAGAATTGGGCTATGAGTACCTGGGTATTTGCGACCATAGCAAAGCCGCGCAATATGCCGGAGGTCTTAAAGAAGAAGAGATTATTAAGCAACATGAAGAGATAGAATTATTGAATAAAAAACTTGCTCCATTTTTTGTTTTTAAAGGTATAGAGTGTGATATCTTAGGTGATGGAAGTTTGGATTATTCAAATGACGTTCTGGCCTCATTTGATTTTATTGTGGCTAGTGTACACAGCAATTTAAAAATGACTGAAGAGAAAGCCATGAGTCGTTTGATTAAAGCAATTGAAAACCCATATACAACCTTGCTCGGACATCCAACCGGAAGATTATTATTGATGCGGGAAGGTTACCCGATTGACCATCATAAAATAATTGATGCTTGTGCAGCCAATGAAGTAGTAATAGAAATTAATGCCCATCCTTACCGTTTAGATTTGGATTGGCGATATATTGATTATGCACTAAACAAAGGGGTTAAGCTGAGTATCAACCCTGACGCACATCATACCCAAGGTTATCATAACATGTATTATGGTGTTTGTGTGGCCAGAAAAGGAGGGCTTTACAAAGAAATGTGTTTAAACGCCATGAGTTTCTCGGAAATTAATGCTTACTTCCTGCATAAAAAACCCAAGTAGGATTTATTTCATTACCTTTATTGTTTAGCATGTTGACCAAATTTTTAGTTATACGTTTTAGTTCTATTGGTGATATTGTATTAACCACTCCGGTGGTGCGTTGCCTTAAACAACAATACCCTAATGCTGAAATCCACTATTTAACCAAACCGGCTTTCGCTGGCATACTTGCCCACAATCCATACATCACACAAGTGCATACCCTGGATAAAGCATTGTTAAAAAAAGCCCGGGAACTTAAATCGCTAGGTTTTGATTACATCATAGATTTGCACAACAACCTAAGAACTTCCATTATTAAAAGTGTGCTTCAGGTACCTGCGTTTAGTTTTGATAAATTAAACATCGAAAAATCAATTGCGGTTAAGCTGAAACAAGGTGTATTACCTCCTATTCATATTGTGCAAAGGTATTTAGCAACACTAAGTCCTTTTCATGTTAAGGCTGACAATAAAGGGCTGGACTACTTTTTACCCCCATCATTGCTCCAGGAATGGAATTATGAAGCTGTTGTTCCTACTGAACCTTTTATTGCATTTGCCATAGGAGCACAACATGCTACCAAACGCTTGCCAACCGATAAAATCATTTTATTGGTTAAAGGGGTACAAAAAAAAGTAGTACTACTTGGCGGAAAAGAGGATGTGGAAGCCGCAAATGCAATTGCAGCACAATGCGGAAATACTGCTATTAATTTATGCGGAACACTCTCGTTGCACCAATCAGCGTTTGTATTAAGCCAAGCCGAAAAAGTAGTTACACACGACACCGGACTTATGCATATAGCGGCTGCCTTAAACAAAGAGATTATTTCGATATGGGGAAATACCATACCAGAGTTTGGCATGACACCCTATTATGGCCATTCAACCACGCAGCATCACCTGTTCCAAGTCCCACATCTCAATTGTCGGCCATGCTCCAAAATTGGTTTTAAACAATGCCCTAAAGCCCATTT
Source organism: Bacteroidota bacterium (assembly GCA_004293295.1). Taxonomy (GTDB): domain Bacteria; phylum Bacteroidota; class Bacteroidia; order UKL13-3; family UKL13-3; genus UBA6183. The sequence goes on along the minus strand of RDYC01000242.1, from coordinate 7,312 downwards.
TAATTGCATGAATTTGCAACCAACTCATCACATTATTGAAGTGATTAATGGGAAGTGATGCATATCATTGTTCTAGCTTAGGCTTAATGCTAAGTTTGAAGAAGGATGAAACATGATATTAGCAATACTGATGATGTAAAATTATTGGTGGATACATTTTATACAGCCATAAGACAGGATGCGTTATTAGCCCCAGTTTTTGCCCAACGGATTGCTGATGATAAATGGCCCATACACTTGGAAAAAATGTACCGATTTTGGGGAACGTTACTTTTACAAACACAAAACTATAACGGCAGTCCATTCGACAAACATATTGGGCTAGGCATTGACTCAACCCACTTTAACCAATGGGTGACTTTATTTGGAGAAACGGTTGACAGCTTGTTTGAGGGTGAAGTAGCTACATTGGCGAAAGAAAGGGCCAACAACATTGGATTAATTTTTTCGCACAAATTGGAATCTATGAAATGATGGTTAGGTTAATTCCAATTGAAATCTTTTTTGCTTTACACCATCAATAATCACCTCTTCTTCAAACATGGCGCGTGGCCTCACCCAAATTGCACCATAGCCGTAATCAGGGCTTTCATACAAGGCTTTATAAACTACTAATTCCTCAAGCGTTTCGCTGTGGTGCGCAATGCCTATTACTTCGTATTGTTTGCCTTTGTAGTGGCGGTAAATGCTTCTTGGTTGCATAGTATGTTTGATTGATGTTGAACGTTATTCATTGAGCCGTTTAAAAATCAAACAATAATCTGTATTATTTTTGCGTTATCAAAAGTGTTTATCAAATGAATTAAATATCAAAACCTAAGATAACCTTAGTCAAAAATCAGCCTTTACATGATTATTTTGTTGAATTCCTAGCTACAAACAACCAATTGCTAAAAACATTCCATGTACAGATTAATTAAGCTTTTAATTTTCACTTTTTGTACCCATTGGGCTTGCTACGTGCAGGCCCAATTTGGTTTTGAAAAAACCATTAAGTTTAGCCTTGACACAGAAGACCCTTGGTTTATTTTTGAAGACCAACAAGGCCATTTTATTATAACCGCTACAACCGCTATTGATGCACAACGGTCTCTGTTAGCTATTAAGTTAAAACCCAATGGCAATACCAAATGGTTGTGCAACTATGGCATTAGCCTTGAGTATGATGATATGTTTTGGGGTACGCAGTTTAACAACCAATACTACTTTTTAGGAGGAGGATCATTCCCGGGAAGCAGGTTGTTTAGCAGGCTTAGCAACAATGGGGTGGTTTTGCAAGATACCATGTACAGCAGCCGCAGCATATTTAATGTGAGTACCAGTTATAAATGTGGTGCGTTGTTTCAACAAAAAATGTATGCAGGTGGGCAAAGCCTACCCGAAAGGGGACGAAGCAACAATTGCCCAACTTTTAATGTGCTAGATTTGCAAGGAAATATTATTAGCCACCAGCAATTTTGCGATACTTTTGACCAAATGATACAACGCTTATATGTAACCAAAAACAAGCAAGTAAATGCCATTGTTGAAGGGTATAGGAGAATTTACACATGTGATTTTTTTGTTTTTGATACACTTGGCAACCTGCTGGCTAAAAAACAATTGTTTCCTTGGCTAGGCCAAATTGACTTTGTAGATGCCGTGCAACATGCCGATGATACCTACACCTTTTTAATTGAAAAAAACTCAAGACCTTTTTTATTGCGAACGAACAACATGGGCGATACGTTAAGAACTTATTTGGTTGAAACAGAACAACCCGAGGATACCATACTTGCTTCTTTTAATTGCCTTACTGCCAATAACAATTTCGACTACTTTTTAGCGGGTATAGGTGCAATGGTAAAAATTGATAGCAATGGGTACAAAACAGTACTCAAAATTTTTGATGATAACACTACCATTAAAAGAATAAACGTGGCTAAGGACGGGGGAATTTTTGGTTGCGGGCATGTGCTTACTTACACCAGCCCCACAGAAGGTAATTTAGACCTTTATATTTTTAAAACCGATACCTTGGGCAATGTAATACCCACACCCGATGAACTTTTTAATGCAGCCAAAGTGGTACTTTACCCCAACCCTGCCAACACCAGCATAAGCATTTTAGGATTGCCTGATGAAGTGGAATATACCTACACCATCACCAATACCTTGGGCCAAAAAATCACATCTGGAACTGCACAAAACGAAACACCCATTAACCTGCAAACATTTAACCAAGGCTTGTACTTTATTACCTTGCAAAACGGCAACCAAAACACTACTAAACGTTTTATGGTTGAATAATGCGCTTTTACTCCTCAATCAATTCCAGTTTTTTAGGGTCGTTAATCTGGTAATTATCGCAGTTAATTTCTACACTTAAAGGTTGTGAAGGGCTTTTAAAGAATGGTTCAACCCGAACAGTGGTTGTATCACTCAATGCCTTTTTCATAAATGTACCGAATATGGGCATAGCCATGGCACTGCCGCTTCCCAAACTCATGCTCCTAAAATGGATGGCACGGTCTTCAAACCCCGTCCAAATGCCGGTTGCCAAGTAAGGTGTAATGCCAATAAACCAACCATCGCTATAGTTTTGGGTAGTACCTGTTTTACCGCCAACAGCTCCCGGAACTTGATATAGATACCTTACTTTGGCAGCTGTTCCATAAGCGGTAACACGTTCCAACATTTTCTCCATAATATAGGCCGTTTGCTCACTCATGGCTTCTACCTTTTTAGGAACAATTTCACGGATTACGTTGCCGTTTTTGTCTTCAATGCGCGTGAGGTAAACAGGCTCGGTCCAAACTCCTTTATTGGCGTATGTGCTAAAGGCCCCAACCATTTCATACACACTAATATCAGCAACACCCAACGCAATAGATGGATAAGGCGGCAAATCGCTTTGAATACCCATTTTTCGGGCCAATTCAATCACGCTATTTGGTGCACTCGGACCTAGTTTCTTCATCACCTGCATCACAATATTATTGATAGACAATTGCAATCCCTTAAACAACGTCATTTCAGGGTCGTTGTATTTATCATCTGCATTATCGGGTGAGTAGTTTTCGTAATCTTCAAACACCACGCGTTGATTAGGTACTTTATAACATGGGCTAAATCCGTTATCAATGGCCAGTGTGTAAACTATTGGCTTAAACGTTGACCCAACCTGGCGTTTTGCTTTGATGTTTACATGGTCGTATTGAAAATATTTATGGTTAATGCCTCCAACCCATGCTTTTATGTGCCCTGTTGTAGGATCCATACTCATTAGCCCTGCTTGAAGAAAATACTTATAATATTTAATGGAATCCATTGGGCTCATAAATGTGTCCACTTCACCTCTGGTGTAACTAAACACCTTCATTTTTACTTTGGTGTTAAAGGCTTTTTGAATTTCTGCGTCCGTTGCGCCAGTTTGTTTCATTAAACGATAACGGTCGCTTCGTTTCATTCCTGCAGTAATCAATTCATTAAACTGTCCCCAAGGGTCGCGCCCTTTCCAGTGTTCATAAAACTTGGCTTGCATAAACTGGGTATGGGATTTAACGCTTTCCTCGGCTAACCCTTGTAATTTACTATTAATAGTGGTGTAAATTTTAAGCCCATCTTTGTAGAGGTTATACCCGTTTTCTTCACACCAAGTCAATAGTTCTACACGCAAATGTTCTCTAAAGTATGGTGCCAATCCCTCGTTATGATTTTCTTCGCTGTATCGCAACTCGATTGGTTTTTTACTCAAGGTATCATATGATTCGTTGGTGATAAAATCATATTTACGCATTTGGTTAAGCACCGTGTTTCTGCGCCCCAAGGCATTGGCCGGATTCCGCACCGGACTATATTTGGTTGGGGCTTTTAACATGCCCACCAACATGGCAGCCTCTACTTCATTAAGGTCTTTTGCTGATTTACCGAAAAAAGTTTTAGCAGCACTGCTTATGCCGAAAGAGTTTCCTCCAAACTCTACGGTATTAAAATACATGGTGATGATTTCTTCTTTGGTATAACGCTCCTCAATCCTTACAGCGGTAATCCATTCCCTAAGTTTGGTTGTTGCTTTATCCAATACATTATTAAATCTTTTTCTAGGGAAAAGATTTTTTGCCAATTGCTGGGTTATGGTACTTGCCCCTCCCCTTGTTCCTAAAAACAATACTGCACTGGTAAATCTTCTAAAATCAATGCCTGAATGATTGTAGAAGCGCACATCCTCTGTTGCAATTAATGCATTGATTAAGTTTGGGCTAATGTCGTGGTAAGCAATATTAGAGCGATTTTGCAGGTAATATTTTCCAAGCACCACGCCATCTTCAGCATATACTTCGGACGCCAAATAGGTTTTAGGATTTTCCAGTTCTTCCAGCGGGGGCAATTCGCCAAACCAACCCCAACTCACCATAAAAACCAATAGTACAAAACCTGTTAAACCGGAAAACAATGCAATCCATATCCATTTTACTATTTTGGTGTAAGGATTGTTTACAAAGTATTGGGCAAAACTCACTGCTTTTGTTGTTTTATAAGTGAAGGTAACTGTTGGCTAAAATAAGTATTATATGCTTCAATTTTTCTGTCCTTCAACATTTTTTTAAAATAATCTGTTGAAACCGCGAAATGAATAAAGGAAGTATTAGGCGGTAGTGCTGTTTTATAAAAGTTAGACAGGTTTAAGCCATTCAAGTACTCCAGTGCTTTGTTTAGTTTAGCAAATTCCCTCACGTAAACCAATTGATAGCCATCAGCTGATAGTAGCGTATTGGCCCGAAGTGCATCAAATTGATGAAACTCATCGTTGTAAGTCACAATTTTTTGGAGCAAATCATTCATATCAAACTTCTCAGCCTTTAATGCAAACACGTAGTAATAAGGAACCTCTGCTGCCAAGGTAAACTCTTCTGCTTGGGGTTCTTTTTCAACGGCATTGCCATTTTTTTCCCGATAAGCCATTCTATCTAGTATAGCTTGGGCTTTTTCGGCAACCTCTGTTTTGGGATAAGCTTTAACAATCTCTTCTAATTCAAATTTAAACGCACCCAATGAATCTGTTTTTGCTACACATAATGCATATAAAAAATCAAACTTGGCCTGCATAACATTTCCGCTATACTTTTTATCTGCTTCGCGTTTTCCTTGTTTAGCCCTGTCATATTCGCCCTTCAGGTAAAACTCATACAATTGCTCGTAGGCCTTAGTGATTTCCTTGTTGGCTTCAGCCACTTTATTGGGTGCTGTTTTACTTTGTAAAATTAATGCATAATTACTTTCCGGGTATTTTTTAATTAATTCCTCTTTTACTTGTTCAGCTTTTGAGGTTTGCTTGGTGTTGTTATACAATTTGTATAAGTAATACAACACTTCTGCTTCATACTTATTTCCGGGAAAACGATTTAACAAACTGTTGTAATTAGTTATCGCTTCTTTATCATCTTTTAGTTTTTCGCTGTAAATTAATCCCAAATTGTAATAGGCTTCAATAATTTTATCGGTTGATTTCTTTTTTTCTTCACTCGTGTAAGGAATATCTTTAACCCACTCTGCTCTCTCTGCATTAATATCAGGTTTTGAAGTGGTTTCGTTTGCTGCTTTTGTGTTGTCTTGTGTCTGTGCTGTAGAGTCTTTGCCGGCATTTGAGGTAGGCTCCGTGTCCTGTGTTTTAGGCTTTTCCTTGGCTGCAATGCGCCAAAAATCTTCGTTTTCCCTTCTTCCCCACTTGCGTACACTAAAAAACTCCTGTTTACCTGTATTTATTACCGTTGCATTGTAAAAATACCATTGGCCTTGGTCGCCACCTAAACTAGGAAGTGCAGCAATGCCTCCACCTCCAATTGGTTTATTTAACTCTGCTTGTTTTTCAATTTCCTTACGTTCAAGTTCATTCTTAGCGTCCTGTTCTTTTTTCAGTTTTTGAGCCAATATCCAGCCATCTACCTTCTTTTCCAATGCTGCTTTACTTAGCTTACTTAGTTGTTGCAGGCTATCTTCACGCTCAATAACCAAGATATTTTCTATCAACTCACTAAGTACCGTTTTCTTATTTTGTACCAATTCATAATTTTTGTTCTCTTTAGGAATCACACCTGCGGCACTGTCATAATAGGCTTGCCCAAGTTTATAATTAGGCTCGGCCAAGTAAATGTTTCCCAATGCCAAATAACTTAAGGCTTTTTGGCTTTGATTTTTTGAACTATTTGCAACAGATAACTTGTAGTGTTTTATTGCATTTACCAAATCGTTGTCCTTTTGTTCAATGCGTGCGAGTTCATAATAAACCTGGTCATACAGCCCTTCGTTTTTATCATCCCTCAACATGCGCTTAAGGTTACGTTTAACCTGTTTCACCTCCCTTTTGTTAGTTGGGTCGTAAGTTTTGGTAAGATTTAAGTTTGCGTTAAACTCAAAATCATATGGCGCCAACAAGCGAATTACCTTGGTGAAATGCTGTTTGGCATTGGGTATGCTGTCGTTTATTAAATCTAGTTGGCCTAAAATATAGTTATAGCGAATTTTATCTTCTTTAACCTTTGTACTTTCTAATGCCACCTTTAAGCGTGTTGCTGCCAAGTTGTATTTTTCTTGTTTGATTAAAATATGCGCAGCAGTGGCGTATATAAATACTTTTTGTTGCCGGGTTATTTTGGCCGCCTTATTTTGTACTTTGTCTGATACTTTTTTCTTCCCCAACAGTTTTATCGGGTCAATTTCATTAATCAACAACCCCATAACCGCCTCTGCCTCTCCCGTTTTTTTTAATCCTTCATAACACAACCCTATCCAAGCTGTTGCTTCCCGGTTTAAATCTCCATCCTTAAATTTTGAATTGATGTATTGAAAGGTTTCTAAGGCTGCAAAATAATCTCCTTTATAAAACTGGGCTTTACCCATTAACAAATAACTATCATCAGTGTAGGACCCAACAAAATGAGATTGAATAGCCACAGATGTTTTTTTAATCACCTCATCCATGGCCCCCCCCATACCTTTCGAGGCTGCCTCGTCAGGCAAAATAAATACCGGTAGTATCTTGTTAAAATCATTTTGGCTGCCTTTTTCAAAGGCTCTTACCGCATCGTTAAACTTTTCCTGGGCGTTAAAATAAACATTGTAATGACCTGTTAATGTGTGCCATTTGCGATTAAGCCACTTATCTTTGGTAGGATTACAGGCTGCCAATACCACTAAAACGGTTAGGGTAAACCATGTGTAATAAACGGGATGTATAGGCTTATTCTGCAAACTAGTTATATTGCTGGTTAGAATACTTAACTTTGAAAACGCAAATTTATTTTATTGCATCACACTACAAAATAAAGTTACG
>RDYC01000241.1 GCA_004293295.1 Bacteroidota bacterium | reverse complement strand
TATTTTTTCCATTTAATACCGCAGCCAATGGCTTTGGTTAATGTTTGATTTACTGTTTTGCCGGCCAATAAGGCATCAACTGCATGCTCCACATATTTCTCCTTAACTTGCTTAACGTCTTCGTAGTTATCATCTATGGCACCAATGTACATTACCTGATTACCTGCCTTGTTTTTTTGCAACACAAAAACATGTGGCGTTCTGGTAGCCCCATAGGTTTTGGCAATTTGTTGCGATTCATCATACAAGTAGGCAAAAGTAAATTTTTTCTCTTTGGCCCTCAATTTCATATTAACATAACTATCCTCAGGCTCCCTTGAGGCATCATTTGGATTAATGGCTACTACAGGATACCCCTTGGGCTCATATTTTTTGTGCAGGGCAATAATCCTATCCTCATAAGCTTGAGAAAAAGGACAATGGTTACAGGTGAAAATTAAAATAAACCCTTTTGCCTTCTTATAGTCAGCCAGTTGAACCATTTTTTCATCTACATTTTTTAACTTAAAATCTATTGCTGTGGCCCCGACAACATACCCTTTGGGCTGGTTACTAATAAAGGCTGAATGTAGGCCAAACAGCACTGTTAGCGTAAAAATAATTGTTACCTTTTTCATAAATTTATTTGATGTTGTTATGTTTTGCTTTCTCCAGTATTGCCCGAAGCTCCTCTTCATTCATTTCCCCCTCAACAAAATTGGCAAACCCGGTTTTACCCCTTATTATCCATGTGGCAGGTATTGCCCCACTCCAATCTGCATTTACTTGGTTTATCCACTTATCAGCATTTACCTCATTCATCAGCAAAACCTGTTGCTTCAACTGTTTTTCAGTAACAAACGATTTTAACCGGGCATTTAATTCTTTGCGCATATCAGTACTCACCAGTAACACCTTAACATTACTTTCAGCATATTCAGCGCCCAACTTTTCAAAAACAGGTAGCTCAGCCACACATGGTTTACACCAGGTAGCCCAAAAATTAATCACATATATCGTATCCGATTGGTTGGCTTTCATTTGTTCTATCCACGCCACATCAACCAACTTAATTTGTTGAGCAACCGCAGAAACAGATAAAAAAATCAATATTGTTAATAACCTCATATAAAAACTTCACCTATTAAATACCATTATCGGCTTAATTTCTCGCCAAAACACAAATCTCCGGCATCGCCAAGCCCCGGAATTATATAACCTGCTTCGTCCAAATCATCATCAATAGCAGCAACCCAAAGTGTGGCTCCTTTAAGCATGGGTTTCAAATAATCAACACCTGCCCTGCTGGCAATTAAACTTACTACATGCAATTGCTTAGGCATGCCACTTTTAAGCAATGCTTTATAAGTTAGCTCAATGCTTTGTCCGGTTGCTAGCATGGGGTCAATCAACACCAGAATCCTGTTATTAATATCAGGGCTTGCCTGATACTCCACAACAATATCAAAGTGATGTTCATCAGTGTGTCGCCTGTAAGCCGAAATAAATGCACAATCAGCCTCATCAAAAAAGCCCAATATGCCATGATGCATGCTGAGTCCGGCCCTGAGTATTGTGGCTAAAACAGGTTGTTCAGCCAGGCGAACAGACTGATGAGTACCCAGAGGTGTTTGCACATTTACTTGCTGCCAAGGCATCTTTTTGCTCAGTTCATAAGCCATAATTTGTCCAATGCGCTCAATATTTTTGCGAAAACGTAATCGGTTTTTTTGAATAGTTACGTCTCTCAACTCGCTTACATATTGCTGCAATAAGCTGTTACCAACAGATAGATTAACCACTTCCATAGCTTCAAAGTTAGGATTTATGATGTTTTAACAGCTATTTTGCACAAAAAATCTTCTTTGGCATAATATTATGCTAATAACGAGGAGCATCAAACGAGAAGCTGCGTGTATCAGAAAGCTCAAATAAGTAGCAATTAACTGAAGTTATTACAAATCTGCCGTTTGAGATAGATTAATTGGAGTAAAACATATCATGAAAATAACATTTTGGGGAGCAGCCAAACAAGTAACGGGTAGCATGCACCTGCTTACATTGGACAATGGCTATAAAATTTTGATAGACTGTGGAATGAATTATGAGCAAAAAAAGGAGTTAAACGAAACCGCTTTTGATTTCCCTTTCAATCCTGGTGATATTGATTTGGTGGTATTAACTCATGCTCATATTGACCACAGCGGCAATATTCCAACCATTGTTAACAGGGGCTATAAAGGCCAAATTATTTGCACAGAGCCCACGCTTGAATTGAGTAAACATTTGCTTTTTGATAGTGCCAATATCCAGATGAATGAGTTTAAATACTTATACAACCGTGCACCTAAACACCGTAAAAAGCAAGTTCCTCGGCCCATTTATTTGGAGCGCGAAGTGGCTGTTGCCATGGATAAAGTAGTAACCCTACCCTTTAATAAAAAATTTAAAGTAGCAGATAACATCAGCATTGAACTTATTGAAGCAGGGCACCTGTTGGGCGCTGCCAGTGTGGTTGTTGAGTATGAGTTTGAGCAAAGAACAACCAGAATTGGTTTTAGTGGAGATTTAGGCAGAGACCACGCTGAGTTAATAAGAACTCCACAGCCAATGAAAGACCTTGACTACCTGATTTGCGAAACCACTTATGGAGGGCGTAAACATACTTCTTCTGAACTTGCCGAGGTTGAAATGATGAAGTATATTGAACAAACCATTACGAAAATTGGTGGCCGTTTAGTAATACCCGCATTTAGTGTAGGCAGAACCCAAAGCATTGTGCACGTACTTTGCCGATTGGCTAAAAAAGGGTTGTTACCTCCCGTTAAAGTATTTGTAGATAGTCCGTTGGCAATTAAATCAACACATGTTTACACCAAACACCCCGAATTGCTTAATAGCCAAGCCACACAGTTTTTAAACCAACATGGCGACTTGTTTGATTTTGAAGGATTGAAATGGATTGATAACCTTGACCGACACGACCAGTTATTACAATACACAGATTCTTGCATAATTATTTCTGCCGCTGGTATGGTTGAAGGAGGTAGAATCCAAGAACATGTGAAAAATAATATTCAAAACCCGTTTAGCACCATATTAATTGCCGGATTCTGTGCAGAAGGTACCTTGGGTCATAAACTCCTATCCGGACAAAAACACATCAATATTAAAGGAAAGGAATTTACCATTTACAGCACCATTTCACGCACCGATGTGTTTAGCTCACACCCGGATAAGGACGAAATATTTAATTACATCAATGCCTGCAAAACAAAAAAGTTAAAAAAGATTTTTTTAGTACATGGCGATGAACCCAATTTAGTGGCCATGCAAGACACCTTAGTTAAAGCTGGTATACAAGGGGTTGAAGTACCCAATATGGGCGAAGAATTTAACTTGGTTTAATATGCCATTTGTTTTAATTGCTGCATTTGGCACCTTGTTTTGCTGGACAGCCGGTACCCTCATATTTACTGTGGCCAGTAAGCGCACAGAGCCGGCAGCATTAAACCGTGTGCGGTTGATTTACGCAACCCTGTTACTCAGCATAATTATCATTACCTTTTTTAAAGTTTCTTTCACTGATTTGTTTATTTTACCGTCAGTGGCAGAGTGGTTTTGGCTTGGCCTAAGTGGTATTATCGGTTTAACTTTGGGTGATTTTTTTGCCTTTAGTGCCTTTAGGATATTAGGCAGTAGCCGCACCAGCCTTTTTAGTCCATTTGCACCGGTTGCCGCTCTTTTATTAGGCATGGTTATGCTAAATGAAAGGATGAACTTGTTTGGTTTAATTGGCATGTTCATTAGCATTAGCGGTATTATTTGGTTTGTAAACAATACCCGCAAAAACACCGATGAACAACTCCCCAAAAAGGAATTGATGAAAGGAATTGGATTTGCCATATTGGGTGCCGTTGGACAAGGACTAGGCTTGGTTTGTGCCAAAAAGGGCTTAAACATTACCCACGATTACGGTGCTGATTTAAATGCTGTGCATGCCACATGGATAAGGATGTTTATTGGTTCTTTAGCCGCCTATAGCCTGGCTATGTTTAAAAGAAACATATGGAAAGAGTTTAAAACCATTACAGGAAATGCGTACACTTTTACCCCAGCAATTATGGGTACGCTGTTTGGCCCGGTAGCCGGAGTTTCATTAAGCCTTTTAGCGGCCTCCCAAATTCCGGTTGGAGTGGCACAAACCATTTTTAGTTTATTGCCATTAACGGTAATGTTCGCTGCCGTAATAAGCGGCCGCGAAAAACTAAACACCCCAACTGTTATTGCAGCCTTAATTTGTTTACTTGGGGTTGTGGTACTGGTATGGCGAGATGATTTGGTAACATGGTTTTAATATAAAGTTTTTGTTTAACGCACCTATTTTATCAAATACAGGTTATTTTTGGAAACAACACATTTAATATGAAAAAGCTAGTTCTCTTTTTGGCAACTGCATTATTTGGTTTTGCGTCACATGCACAAAAAAACATAATTCAATCAGGACCCATGGTAGGGTATTCCGATATGAAAGAAGTGGCCATTTGGTTGCAAACCCAAAAACCCGCTAAAGTAAAAATCAAGTATTGGGAAACCACTAACCCTAAAAACGTGTTTGAAACTACTGAACAGATTACGGCCATTGAACATGGACTTACCGCTCATTTAATTGCCAATAAAGTTGATGAAGGCCGAACCTATACTTATGAGGTATGGGTGGATGGAAAAAAAATGAATATTCCTTATGAACTTTCTTTTCAAACCCAAAAGTTATGGGCTTGGCGTACTGACCCACCTACTTTTAAACTAGCCTTAGGCAGTTGCAATTATGTAGCTGATTCAGCATACGATAGGCCCGGTAAACCATACGGAGGCGATTACCAAATTTTCAAATCAATACGAGCCAAAGACCCTGATTTGATGTTATGGCTTGGCGATAACACTTATTTACGTGAAGCAGATTGGGGTACCAAAACAGGTATTTATTACCGATATACGCACTCACGGGCTATCCCTGAACTACAAGAGCTGTTAGGAGCAACACACCATTATGCCATTTGGGACGACCATGATTATGGACCAAATGATGGGGATAGGTCTTTCGTAAACAAACAATTAACCTACCAAGCCTTTCAGGATTTTTGGGCCAATCCCAACTATAATGCCACCGGGCAAGGAGGTATTACAGGCACTTTTGTTTGGAATGATGCACAGTTTTTTTTGATGGATGATCGTTGGTTTCGCACCTCAAACAAACGCACCACCGGAACACGCGAAATGTTGGGAAAGGCACAAATTGAATGGTTGATTGATGCCTTAAAACACTCTCCGGCTACATTTAAGTTTATAGCCATTGGTAACCAAGTACTAAGCGATTTGCCTTTATACGAAAACATGGCTACCTATGCCGAAGAAAGAGCCGCCTTAATCAAAGCCATTACAGATGAAAACATATCCGGTGTAATTTTTCTTACAGGCGACCGCCACCAAACGGAATTGACCCAATTAAATCGTGAGGGAACTTACCCATTAAGAGATTTAACCGTCTCCCCGCTTACATCCTCGGCAAACAGCAAAACTAAAGACGAAAAAAACACCTTAAGAATACCGGATACTTATATTGGCGAACGTAATTTTGCCATATTGGAGTTTACCGGAAAACGTAAAGAGCGCGTAGTAACCATTATTATTTACGATACTTATGGCAAGGAACTGTGGAGAAAAAGTATTCTTGAATCAGAGCTAAAATAACCTGTTATAACAATTAACATTTCGCCCATTATCGTTTTGGAACATGCCGATCTTTAAAGGCTTGGGCCATTATATTCCAATTGGCAATTAATCGGTTACGGGTTTGGTTTAAATATTGGTCAGCCGAATTGCGTTTACTGGTTGCCTCATTGTAGTTGGTAACTGCTTGGTTATAAGCAATCACATCAGCAGATGTGCGTTGTTCCGCGGGTAAAGCGTCTATTTTAGCCTTAGCTGCTACAAATTGTTGCTTTTGTAAATAATAGGCCTTTAAATCTTGGTAGTTTTGCTCAACCTCCGCCTCATAAAACTCAAGCATTTGCGAACATGCTGCCTTTAATGAAGTATCTCCTTTAAACGAATTTATCGCTGCCAATTGCGCTAATCCCGCCTTTGCATTTTGTAATAACACATTGCCATATTTGTCTAAGTTGGTAGTATCTTGTTTTGTTTGTGAGGTCACAAAATTCAGTTCATCCAAGTAACTCCTGTAAAAAATCAGATAAATTGGGTTGTAATAATCATACACACTATCCGCAATTTGTTGTTTTATGGTTACCCTGTCCTTCTTTTCGGTAAAAGCAAGTCCATAAGCGGTTCCAAAAATTACTTGCTCCTCATCCATCATACGCCCCGCTTCAGCAAGTTTTTTATCAATTGCTTCCTGCAACTGAATATATGCTTCAACTTGTTCAAATGTTTTTTCGGTAGTGTTTTGTAACTGCATAATGGCGGCAAAATCATCCTGAAGCACCTGATAATTTAATCGTAAAAAAGCTACTGCCGAATCCCTGAACCGGGTGCTGTTTTCAAATGGTTTCATTGCTGAAATCGCTTGAATGGACAGTTCAATTTGTTTAATTAATTCATCACGTTTGGCCCCTAGCTTTCCGGCTGCTCCTTTGTGCGAAGCGGCACTGGTATAATACCACATGTTTTCTTGAATCATTTTAAATTCTCTTTCTATGGTATTCATATAAGAAACAGCCTTTAAACGCTGAGCACCGGCAGTGCATACCAAGCAAAAAACGAATACAACTAATAGGCAAGCCTTTTTCATAGTTTATAGAATTACTGAGGCAAGTTGGTAAAAACTAACGATGTTAGCAAACCCACTCCAAACATAAATAGCTACTTCATTTACATTACAAGTATCCTTTTCGTTTACGCATGTACCATTTTTTAAACTGAGCTTGTTCTTGAGTAAGTTTACCTTCAACAATAGTCGTGTATTTGTTCTTGGCATTTAATGTGGGTTGTCCATTGAGCAATATTACATGGCCATTTCTGGTAACCTCCATCACCATTGTATCAGCAGGTTCAGGCCAAAATATTTTTTTATATACTTTACCATATTGCACATTGGTAATGCTGTCGCCTGTTTTCAACCCTAACGTGTTTTTTCCGGCCTTAACTACATAAACCTTTTGGGCAAGTTTATCGTATTTAAAGCTAAATTTCCCATACGATGATATGCGTTTACCTTTTGGTATATAACGCCTTCCTATTTTTTGAAGTGCCGCATCATAAGGGGGCAACTCTTCTCCGTCAACATAATTAATTAAAAATTGCTCCACCTCAGGGTAAGCGTATGAGGCAATAATTTGATACAATTTATCTTCTGCAAACGGCTTGCCATAGTAATACTCCCGAGCCAATTTTAACATTACATCATGCAAGCTTATTTTACCTTCACTTCTTCCCAACAATTCTATATCTAAGCAAAATCCTATCACCTGCCCCCTAGAATAGGCATTGCCTATTTGCATCACTTTACTGATAAAATTAAGCAGGTTTGATTCCGCAATGTGTCGGCTGCTCTCTGCAAAACTTCTTTTTTTTGCCCACTTGGCTCCTTTAATATGGTAGGCAAAATTGTTATTGGTAACAAATCCATATTGTTCGCAAAACTGCGCAGCTAAGTAATCTGTTATGCCCTCATGCAACCACAAATGTGCCGATAGGTTTTTGGGTTGATTAAACGGATATGGTTCCGTTTTGTTACTATGAATATGCAAAGGTGCCCAGGTATGTAAAAACTCATGGGCAGTAATGTAATTTACAAAAGGAATAAGTGCCAAAAAATTGTTTGTTTCATAACCCGTTAACACGTATGAGTTACGATGTTCCAATGCTGCTGTTGCACCTGCTTTATCTAGTTTAGTCAGCTTTTTTTCATCAAACAAATAATATAAAATATGGTACTCCTTCATCGAAAAATTGCCCATAAACAGCAGCAGTGAATCCATTATTTTTTGCAGCTGCGGCTTGATGGAATCTGCTGAATGAAAGTTTTTTTGGTTGTGTACTGCTATGTAAAATCGGGTATCACCCACCCAAAACGAAGCCGTATCTGGTTGGTGGTAAATAACCGGCTGATCTATTAATGCTGCATAATTATCTGCATAAAACTGGTCTTCTTCTGCTTGTCGCTTAACTAGTTGCTGGGAGGTTGACCCATACAACTGAGATGGGTGCTTAATAACAACCGATATGGGCAATTTCTCATATCCTTTAAAGTAGCCTGTTACAAGTTGAAAATTAATTAAAAAACCCTCTTTTAAAAAAACAGTTCCTCCGCATGGAATCATGTTATCCCAAAACTTTTTACCACCAAAACTCTGCCCTACCTGATAAGTGATTGAAGCCAGTTGCCGTGCATCAGGTATAATAAAAGCACTTCCTACTCTTTGTACAGCCATTTTACTTCCTGCTTTATTCCAACATACCACCTGCTTGTAGTTGCGAATAAAATGCACCTTCATGTACGTACCGGGTATAATTTCCGGAATAGTAAAAGCTACGGTGTCTTGGTTAAAAGCCGGTGGGGTTACACAAACCTGAACACAACCCTTATTTAGGCTGGTTAAATCAACCGATACTTTCATAGGGTTTACGGCATAGGAATGTGTTGATAATCCCATCAATAAGATGCCATAAAAAACTAATGCGTAAATTTTTAGCCTGAATTCTTTGATAACCATTCTGCTTTAACAATTGTTTGCTATTACTTCTTGAACAAATAAATTTATAAAATCCAAATTAAGATATTTTAAAACATCCTGCATTTTTATAATTAACTAATTATTTATTATTATGCGTTTTATATATTCAAACAATGAAACCTACCTACCCTACCAGCCCTGAAATCGCTAATACTGATTTCCTTAAACCCGGAAAAGCATTTAGAATAACTGCGTTAAAGGTGCTTTTTGCCATTATATTTTTCATTATCGCTTATTTGGCCATGATTGCCGTAGCAGGCTTATTTGGCCTTCTGTGTTGGTATGGAGGATTGGCCATCATATCATTACGAATTAGTTATTTGAGCCTATTGCTGGGTATTGGGTTATGGGTTGTAGCCCTAATGATTATTTTCTTTCTCATCAAGTTTTTGTTCTCATCCAAAAAAACAGATCGTTCAGGTATGATTGAGGTAACCAAAGAAACAGAACCTGAATTGTTCAACTTTATTAAAGTATTAACTTACGAAACCGGCACACCTTTTCCCAAAAAGATATTCCTTTCTCCTGATGTAAACGCTTCGGTTTCCTACGACTCCAGTTTTTGGAGCATGTTTTTACCTGTAAGAAAAAATTTAACCATTGGATTAGGCCTTGTGAACGCTGTAAATATTTCTGAGTTTAAAGCTATCATGGCGCATGAGTTCGGTCACTTTTCCCAAAGAAGCATGAAGTTGGGCAGTTATATCTACAATGTCAATCAAATTATTTATAACATGCTTTATGATAACGATGGTTATGCCAAACTCTTGGATAAATGGGCCGAAACGCATGATATTTTTTATTTCATGGCCAAGATAACGCTGTTTTTTGTTAAAGCCATTCAACACTTTTTGCAAATAATATATTCGTTTATTAATAAAATGTATGCTAGTCTTTCCTTGCAAATGGAGTTTCATGCAGATGCGGTTGCAGCCTCTGTTACTGGTGGCAATCATTTGGTAACTTCGTTATACCGACTAGAGGCCGCAGACATGTGTTACAACAGATTAATCAGCTATTACAATGCATGGATTGGTGAAGGTTTAAAACCCGACAATACTTATAAACACCATGAAATTGTTATGCAACATTTTTCGGAAGAGTTTAATATGCCAATAGAAAATAACCTGTTGCAGGTAACCCAGCATGGTTTAAACATTTTCAATTCATCAAACCTAAATATTAAAAACCAATGGGCTTCTCATCCTTCTACCCTTGAGCGTGAAGAGGCATTAAACAAGCTACAATTGTATACAACACCAGTCCATCAATCACCTTGGATACTTTTTAGCCAACCTGAACAACTCCAAAAACAAATGACTGAAGTGTTATTTAGTAGCGTAACCTATGAAAAACAACCGGAAATTTTTAATGAGCATCAGTTTAAGAAAAAATATTACGATGCGGCCTACAAATACAAACTTGACCCAATGTATAAAGG
>RDYC01000240.1 GCA_004293295.1 Bacteroidota bacterium | reverse complement strand
GTCACCGATATACTTACTTCTGACCAAGATATGGGCGACTTCTTCTCTTATAACTTTGTAAACATCTCAGGCAATGACAACAACCAATTTTTCCTTACCGGAAATGAGTTAAGAACCTCAACCATATTTGACTTTGAGAGCAAAAACTACTACTTGATTTATTTGCAAAGTACTGATTCGAGAGGTACTTCTATTACCCGACAGTTTATTATTAACGTTACTGATAGCAACGATAAACCAACTGCCATCCAATTAAGCAATAACAGTATTGCAGAAAATCTTCCTTCAGGCACCTTCATTGGTTTGCTTACGTCAACCGACCCTGACCAATCTAGCAATTTTAACTACCAACTTGCAGGAGGCCCGGGTGCTAACGACAATAGCAGTTTCCGAATCGCCAACGACTCGTTATTGAGTAATGTAGTGTTTAACTTTGAATCGAAAAAAACATTCAGTATCCGATTAAGAACCGTTGACAATACCAATGAGTTTTTTGACCAGCAGTTTACACTTGAAGTGAGTGATGCAAACGATGCGCCAAATAGCATAGGAATTTCGAGTACATCACTTGCAGAAAACAGCGCAGTTAACACAATGGTTGGCATTTTAAACACAGTGGATATTGATGCAGATGATACACATACTTACCAACTTGTTAGTGGAACGGGATCAACCGACAATGCACTTTTTAACATTGAGAACGACAAAATAACCAGCAATTTTGTTGCTGACTTTGAACTAAAAAGTAGTTACAGCATTCGAGTGCAATCCAAAGATAAATCTGGAGACTCTATTGAGCGTTCAATAACCATCAATATAGCAGACAAATCGGAAAAACCGTCTATACTTAACCAGTCGTTTAACATTAGCGAAAACAGTTTAATTAATGATGTGGTCGGCACCATTTCCGCATCCTCTCCTGATGCCGGAGCAAACCTGATATTTACATGGGCTGCCAATACCACCTCAACCTTTTCATTAAATGAAACAACCGGACAGATTACAGTAGCCAACAATCTTGATTACGAAAAACGAAGACTTTATGTATTAACTATTGTAGTAAAAGATGACCAAACCGTTCCGCAATATGATACTGCAACTATTACCATTAATGTTATTGACGAAATAGAAAGTAAACAAACACTACCTGCAAATAATTACATGTCGCCAAACGGTGACGGCTTAAACGATTTGTTTGTGATTGAGAACGTGCAATTATATGCCGATTACAGCCTAACCATATATAATGAAGCCAATATTGAAGTGTTTAAAGTACTAAGCAATTACAATAACGATTGGGATGGCACCTTCAACAACAAACAACTTCCAACCGGTGTTTATTTCTACGTATTCCGCAACCCTAAAAACGGTGCTGAATTCAAAGGATCATTAAACATTCTTAAACAATAATCAGCCTCAAAATAAACAACTATGAAAACTTTATATTATAAATTAACAATTGCGTTAGTGATGGTTGCAAGTATTCCTTTAACCAGCAAGGCGCAAGACAGGTCGCACTTTTACACCAATTTACTAAATCCATTATTGGTGAACCCTGCCATGACAGGAAGTGCAGACCACCTGCAAGCCATATTTAATGCCAAAACGTTGATTGGGGGCATAGAGTCATCTCCTCGTACCCTAAACTTTGGTATACACACACCCTTTGCAAACAATACAGGAGTGGGTACTAAAATAATCAGTCATTGGGTGGGTGCTTTTCAAACAATTAATGTGGAAGGTTCCTACAGCAAAATGATCAGACTTACCAACGACCAAAACCTTACTTTTGGCTTAAGCCTTGGCATTGTGCAAACCAACTTAAGAACTGAATTATTAAACAACACGGTTAATTTATCAGACCCTACTTTGATTAGTAACGACTTAAACAAAATACGCATTGCATCGGGTGCAGGAGTTCGTTACCAATACAAGAAAAGTTTAGAGCTTTATGCATCCTCGCCAATGATGGTAACAGGTGACGAATCGTTAAACGGCTTTTTTATTGCTGGTGCTAATTATACGTTTACAGCCGGCACCAATGGAGACTATAGCATTAAGCCAATTGTAAATTACTACAACATGATTTATTCGCCTAAAATGTTAGATATTTTAGTAAATGCCGGATGGAATGAAACGGTATTTCTCACCACAGGGTATAGAACCAATGGAAGTATTGTTGGAGGTGTTGGATTTAATTTTAAAAATGTAGTTATTGGTTATAACTACTACCACCAAACCGGTGACTTAAGTCGGTTGGCGCAAGCACAAAACGAAGTTGCCATTGCGTTTAACTTTAAAAAACCGGAAGCGCGTGTAAAGAAAAAACAAGAAGTGGTGAATGAACAAATTATACAGGATCAAATAGATAAGGTTAATGATAAAATAAACGGCTTAATCAATATTGAAAAAACCAATCCGGGTTTAGTAAACGTTAAAAATGAAATGGTGAAGTTGAATAAAGAATTGGAGAAAATATTAACCAAATACAAAATAGAAAATATTGCCCAGTTGAAAAAAATTAAAGAACTTCAAACCAATATTGAATTGCTAATTGCAAAATACAATGACTAAATCTGCTTTATATGTTCTCTTGTTTTTTATCGGTGTAGCTCAATCAAGTTATGGACAGCTTAGCAAAAAAGACAGTAGCAATGCTGAAATTAAACAGCAAGCTGTTGAAATGCGCATAAAGCTTGACAAGTACATGGCTGAAAAGCTTGGCACTACTACTCCAAACAATAGCACTCCATACAATCAACTCACATTAGATTCTTTCCGCCTGTTATTCAAGCGTCAGCATGAGGAATTACAAGAGCTTAAATCCAAATTTGAGTTGTTAGAACATGATTTAACATCAGGCAAGTATGCGATGAGCAACAACAGAAAATCAGATTCTGCTTACACCAAAAGCGATAGAATTAAAAATACGCCTCCTGTTAAATATGAACAGCCCAATAATAAGTTGCTTATTGTTTACTTTCCGTTTGATGAATACGAATTAACCGATGACCAAATACAAACCATTCAACAATTTATTGCCAAACAAACAAAAACAAAGTCAATTACCTTATATGGTTATACGGACTGGGTTGGGAATGAAAAGTACAACAAGCAACTAAAACTTGACAGGTGTCTTGCGGTTAGAAGGAATTTAAAAACGAAGTCTTCAGTAAAAATCGTTGTTAATCGCTCATGCAGTATTTCTTCACCAGATACCTCTCCTGACTATTGCAGAAAAGTAGAAATTGTGGTGAAATAATAACCTGCAACACAAGCTTGATTCAATTGTACGTTTGTAAACTTCCCTTATCTTCGCACCGTTTTTAGAAACATCAATAACAACATGGAAAATAACGAAGTAGTGAAACAATCGGCCATACACTTTGATATTGGCTTGGATAAAGAGAATTTACCGATAAAAATACAATGGAGCGCAGAAGATGCCAACGAAGAGGGGTTGCAAGACGCCAAAGCCATTATTTTAAGTTTGTGGGATGGGGAACAACAAAATGCATTACGCATTGACCTGTGGACCAAAGACATGAACGTAGAAGAGATGAACTTATTTATGTTTCAAACCATTGCTACTTTAGCAGATACTTACGAAAGAGCCACCAATAATACAGAAGTGTCTAACGAAATTAGAGACTTTGCTGAACAATTCGGGCATAAACTCAAAGTGTTTGGTCCTGGTAATGCCCAATAGCACCCTTCGGGCAGTAACAGGTTTACGGCTATTTTACTATATTTGACGGCAAATGCTCAAAGCACTTGCATACTTGCTTCTCCCTTTTTCGTGGCTGTACGGTATTATTGTTTACCTGAGAAAACTCTTGTATACAACCGGCATATTCTCTCGTAACACATTTGACTTTCCCATTATTTGTGTGGGTAACATAGCAGCAGGGGGCACCGGTAAAACACCTCATATAGAGTGGTTAATTCAACAACTCTCTTCAACTTATGCAATTGGCGTTATTAGCAGGGGCTACAAACGAAAAACCATGGGTTATTTGTTGGCCGATGAACAAAGTACCGCAGCACAAATTGGCGATGAACCTTTTCAAATTAAACGCAAATTTCCGGAAACGGCTGTGGCCGTGAGCGAAAATAGGGTGCTTGGCATTCCTCATTTATTGGGTGATGCGCCCGAAACGCAGGTGGTACTCATGGATGATGGATTTCAACACTTAAGTGTTCAAGCTGGTTATAACATCATATTAACCGACTATCAACGCCCCTTTTATAACGATAGCCTGATACCGGCAGGATTATTAAGGGAAAATGCCGCCTCGGTAAAACGTGCCCAAGCGGTGGTGGTTACTAAATGTCCGCATAATTTAACCCAAGAACAACAGGATGCCATTGTTGCAAAAATTAATCCTTTACCCCATCAGAAAGTATACTTTAGCTGCATTGCTTATTTGGAACTACAACCCATCACCCAAGCAGCAATGCTGCAAGTATCCCCTAAACCTGAATCCTCCATTTTGGCATTAAGTGGTATTGCCAAAGCCGGATTGTTTCATCAACACCTAAAATCAATATATAACCAGGTAACAACACTAGTTTTTCCTGACCATGTTACCTATACCACCGATAGGATTCAGCAGTTGGCAGCGGCTGTAGCCGCTACCCCGAACAGCATGGTAATTACCACCGAAAAAGATGCGGTTAAGCTACAAGCACTTGATGTTTTAACCCATATCCAACATATTCCTATTTGGTACATACCAATTGGTGTGCGTTTTTTGGGCAACCAAGGCGAGGCTTTGTTAAGCGACTTAAAAAACTACATTGAAACAGAAATCAACGCCATTAACCTTTAATTATTTGAGTTATGAAAAAAATAAACTGTTTTTTAATATTGATAGCTTTAGCTTCGGTGGCACTGGCCCAAGGCAAGCTGAATATGCAGCTCATCAATACCTATCAAGATACCACGCTACCTAAATTGGGCGACCAAATATGGAACGACATAATGGGTTGGAAAGATACCGTTAAAAACCGTGAATACATGATTGCAGGAACAACGGACAGCATCTACTTTTTTGATATTACCAACCCGCTTGACATTAAAATTTGTGGCCGCTTTTGGGGCACCAATACCGGTTGCATTAATAGGGATTATTACCCATACAGCCATTACATGTACACCACCAGCGACCAGTGTAAAACCCCGGGGAAATTGCAGATTTTTGATATGCAGTACCTGCCGGATTCTGTGGTTAAAGTATACGAAAGCGATACACTGGGTGCCTTAACCCATACCATAACCATTGAGCCAGAAACCAAAAGGCTCTACATGAACTTGAATAAAGTAAGGAATAATTCCTCAGGGCAACTGGAAACTTTTGCCATGGATATTCTTTCGTTAGAAAATCCCGTATTGCCTAGAAGAATTGGCCGTTTGGTATATCCTGCCCCTTACTCGGGAACTCGCGTGCATGAAAGTTATGCCCGCAATGATACCGTGTATTGCAGCAGCGAAAATTCAGGTTTGTTTATTTGGGACATTAGAGATGCCGCAAACCCGGTGCTGTTAAGTGCAATTACTCCTCCCTATCCTGAAAATGCGTATAACCACAGCAACTGGCTAGATAGCAGCGGACGTTATTTGCTTTTTTGTGATGAAACACCCGCTGGTGTGGGAATGAAAATTTACGACCTAAAAAATATTCGCCAGCCTCGATTAGTGGGCAATCCTTTTAAAGAAGTAGGCTCTCCACACAACGCCTATTGGTATGGCCAATATGCTTATGCCAGCATGTATTATGGTGGGGTGCAAGTGTATGATATGAAGGACATCACCAGTCCAAAACTTGCAGCCTACTACGATACATATCCTGCCCCTTATACCGATGGATACCGGGGTTGCTGGGGAGTGTGGCCTTTTTTACCTTCCGGCATTATTTTAGCTAGTGACATGAGCAATGGATTATTTTTACTGCGCATGCAAAAACCAATAACGGGTATGCCTGAAACAACAAAGGAATTATTACCCCTATTGGCTTACCCCAACCCATTTACCGGCAAAATCAAGTTTGAAACATCACAACTAAAAAGTGATCAAGCTTATTTGGAGGTTTATGATTTGCAAGGTAAACTTGCGGTGCAAAAACAATTGCTGTTAACTGAAAATACCCAGGAGATAGAGTTGACCGAAACATTAAAAAGTGGACTCTATTTTATAAAGGTAATAACACCTACAGCTATTTATAGCACCAAATTAGTAAAACAATAAGTTGAAAACAGCAATACATAAATCCGTTCTCTGGCTTTTTTTGGGGCTGCTATTGTGCTTAAGTGCGCATGCGCAAGTACAAGATACCATCAGAAGGCATCCCGTAAAGTTTATTACAGAAGAACAAATTAACAATAACAAACAGCTTTATTATACGGACTCAGGGCAATCGGAGTTAGAAATTATCCACCCGCTTTATCAGCGGCAAACCATTTTTCAAGACCTTGGAAATATAGGTACCGCAAGTAGAAATATAGTTGACCCGTTTAACCGAACCACCGGATTTTCCGGTGCAACCAATCCCTTTGAGCCTTATTTTATTAATGGCCGTAAAACACGGTATTATAATTCTACCGTTCCATTTAGTGAATTGTTTTATGCCCAAGGAAGACAGGACTTGCTGTTGCTTAAAGTTAAACACAGCCAAAATATCCTGCCTCGCTGGTCAATCGGCATTGATTTTCAGCGATTAACTTCTGTTGGGTTTATGCTTAGGCAAAAAACAAGCTATTACAATACGCAATTTAATACCCGTTACTTCTCTAAAAATAAACGGTATGAGCTAATTGGTTATGTGCTTTGGAATAGGGCAGTGATAGAAGAAAATGGAGGCATAACCAGCGATTCAGCGTTTGAGGCGTTATCAGGTATTAACAAAAGTGTACAGGTTAATTTAAATGCTTGCGAGAACAGGGTAAAAAACCGAAGTGCATTTATTAAGCAATACTATAAATTCGGTAGCCCTATTCAACTCATTCGTGGGGAAGATACCCTGTACGATTTTAAAAGCAGGTTTCAGTTGGCCTATACCTTAAAGGCAGAGGAAACTTCGTTTCTGTTTATAAACAACGGAGACTCACTAAGCACCCTACTACCAAACAGGTACCATAGCTTAACAGATGCTACTTATGATTCGCTCTACAATGGCGTATTAAACAATAAGCTTGAGTTATACCTTTATCAAGATGTAACAGGTATCGGAAGACGGAACTTTTCAGTGGGGGTAACTCACCAAATGGCTGCGGTGGCTCAACCTTCATTTATCCGAAATTACCAAAACACCATTGCCGAATGTTATGCTGATTGGTCGAACTTTCGCAACAACTCATTTAGCTATTGGGGTAATGCAAACTACGTCATCACAGGTTTTAATCAAGGCGACTACTTGGCCTATGGGATGGTTTCCTACAAGGCCAAACCACTTACTATTTTTGTAACAGGGTCAATACAGGCTTATAAAGCAGATTATAATTTGCTAAAGTTTTCTTCCAACCAATTTGTGTGGGACAACAACTTTAACCAGGTTCAGGTAAATACCTTGCAAGCATTTGTTAATACCACCAAATTCAGAAATAATTTCTCATTAAACGTAGCCCACCACTTGGTAAATAATTATGTATATTTAAACAGCAACTTACTTCCTGAACAAGCGAGTTCCACTGCTGCTGTAACAAGGGTAACCTTAAGCAAAACTTTTCAGTTGGGTAAGTTCTTTTTTAACCACAAGGCCATTTGGCAACAAAGTAATGCCAACTACTTGCCTGTGCCCGAAATAGGTGGTGCAATACGTTACTATTTCGAATCGAAATTATTCAGCAGCAAAATACAACTAGGTTTTGACGCCTTTTATAACAGCAGCTATTTTGCCATGAACTGGAGCCCGGCAAGCAGGATGTTTTATGTGCAAGAGCAAACCAAAATTGGCAACTATTTGCTGGTAGACCCTTTTTTAACTATGCAAATTAGCAGTTTTGTGTTTTTTGCCAAGTTCGAACACGTTAACCAAAACATCGTAAACGAAGGATTTTACAGCACCCCTCATCACCCTCTTTCGCTCCAAGCCTTTCGTTTTGGGGTAAGATGGAGGATGTACAACTAGGTTTTCATCTTCTTCTTTTTAGCAGAAGGAAACAAAATATTATTTAAAATCAACCGATACCCGGGAGAATTGGGATATAGATTTAAATCCGTTGGTGGCTCCCCTACTTGATGCTGGTAATCTTCCGGATCATGACCACCGTAAAAAGTCCAGGTTCCTTTTCCACTTGTTCCATGGATGTAACGGGCTTCACCTAAAGTTTTATTCTCGCCCATTACCAATACATCACTTTTAATAAACTGCTTGCGGTAAGCGGTAGTTTGGCCATAAAATCCCTTAATGGCCTTTGTGTGGTTTTGGCAAAGCATAGTTGGCACTATATCCCATTTTGCTGAAAAATCGAATAGCGTAAACACATCATTTTGCTCTGTTACCGGACGTGTTTCCGGCACATTGTCAATGTATGAATATTCATACTCATACGGATTCATTTTGAGTTTAAAACTTTTAAATGCAAAAGTGTTGTTATAATTTAACTTTTCATCTGCAGAATAATCAGCAGGGTCACCATCAAACATGCTTTCACAAATATCAACTCCATCAGCCGCCAAGGCTATATCATAACTATCCGTTGCGCTGCACATGGCAAATAAAAAACCACCGCCTGCCACATATTCTTTTATTTTTTTAGCCACCGCAAGCTTTAATTCACTCACTTTTTTATATCCATGTTTGGCCGCCATAGCTTCATTTTCGCGCACCTCAGCCTGATACCATGCGCTGTTCTGAAAAGAGGCCCAGAACTTACCATACTGTCCGGTAAAATCTTCGTGATGCAGGTGCAACCAATCATAAGTAGGTAATTTTCCATTAAGTACTTCGTCATCAAAAATAGTTTCGTAAGGTATTTCAGCATAGGTTAACACCATGGTTACAGCATCGTCCCAAGGCTGTTTGGTTTTGGGCGAATACACGGCAATTTTTGGAGCCTTATGCAGTTTTACCAATTCCATATTTACATCCGGCTTGCTTATCTCTTGCAGTATCATGCCCACCTCTGCCTCTCCGATTACTTCAAATGAGATACCACGTATTTTACATTCTTTTTCAATCAACTCGCTGTGTGGTAATAAAAAGCTTCCATCACGATAATTAAGCAGCCAGTCCACATCCAAATCCTGCTTTAGCACCCAATAAGCCACCCCATAAGCCTTTAAATGATTTTTTTGCACCTGATCCATAGGTACAAGCACCCGGCTTGCATTGGCATAAAAACCAACACATACCACCAAGATTATTGTTATTACTATTTTGTACTTAGCTCCCATATTTATCAACCTGTTACTGATTTAAACGTAAACTAATTATTTATATTTTGCAGGTATTCGTTATGCCATTTACCCTGTTTGTTCATTACCATTTCAATCAATTCCCGAACAAATCCATGTCCTCCAGCTTTTTCTGAAACATACGTGCTAATTTCTTTAATTTGATGGCTGGCATCAGCCGGACAACAAGGAACTCCAACCAACTTCATCACTTCAAAATCTGGCATATCATCTCCGGCATACAAAATTTCGTATGGTGTTATTCCGGTTAGTTTACAAAACTCAAGTAACGTATCTACCTTGTTTTTTACACCCAAATAAATGTGTGGTATTTTTAAAAAACTTAACCGCTTATGCACGCCCACTTGGTTGCCACCACTAATAATAGCCACCAAATATCCGGCACGCAATGCTTGTTCAATTGCGTAACCATCTTTTATATTAAAACTCCGTGCCTGCTCTCCGCTTTCCAATGCAATCACTGTTCCATCGGTCAGCACACCATCAACATCAAATACAAAACATTTAATCCGCTCTATTACTTCCTTATCTATACTCATTTTAGTTTGGTTAAAGCCCGAAGTTACGATTTTTTTGGTTTGTGTGTTGTTTGAATACTTTGAGTAATCTGTTGGTATAACTTCAACCAGCCTTCGTTTTCTCTCAATAGTTTTTCATGGATATGCAAGGTGCGTTCATCGCCCCTAATGGCCGGCCCGGTTTGCACCTCAGCGGGGTTATTTTGGGTTGCATTAATGGCTGTTTGCAAAATCAATGGTTTCAATAAATCATAAGATAACTGATGGTGCTCCATAATTTGTTTAGACAAACCCATTAAGTGATTGGTGAAATT
>RDYC01000056.1 GCA_004293295.1 Bacteroidota bacterium | reverse complement strand
CTTTCCTAAATTTCTATTTGATACGTATTCAAAACAATCAGTAGTGGTCTGAATCGAAGATTAGGCCTAAAAACCTAGAGAGCCTCCTAGTTCGCCACTACTGATGTTGATTTAATCATTGGTTTACTTCGAAAAATTACCGAATTAATTCGGTAATTTTTCAAGAATAGATCACCAATAATCCCGGGTTTAATCGGTATTACAAACCTAAAGGAGGGGCGCTTTTTTATGTGGTGCCTTCGATTTCTATGGTTTTTCCAAGCAAAAGTTGATCTTTTTTTCAAACATTCGTTCTTGGGTTACGCAGGCAAAAATGCGGAGGATAATTTTATTTCGTACGGCGTTTAGAACACTCATTTTGTGTTTGCCTTCGGCCACTTTTCGCAAGTAATAATCTTGGATGTCTCCTTTGACTCGAATAGCCGAGATCGCTGCTAGATGGAGGAGTGTTTTGATTTTCTTATTGGCCATGTGCGATACCCTGGTTTTACCACGAATGCTGGTTCCAGAGCGATGTTCAAAAGGCACCACACCGCTATAACAAGCATATTTCCTCCCTTCGGTAATATTGATAAACTCATTGGTGGTAATGATAACCTGGGTCGCTGTAACCAATCCTACTCCATCAACACTGGTGATGATTTTGTAGAGCTGATGGATTCTCTCGTCGGATTTAATCACCTCCAAAATTTCCTTCTCAATCTTGTCAATTTGCAGTTTAAGCGCATTTAAGGGCGCTTTGTTATGCTTGTTAATGGATCTAATCGTTTCTTTGTTGAAGAACCCGTTTAACTCTTTTACTGAAACTTCCAATTGTTTTTTGTTCTTGATGAATCGGCTTCTTAGGCTCATCAACATCGCTAAATGTTGAATGATTTCTCGAGGAGCCTTCCATAAACGAACCTCATTACGGTTTAAGAAGGCATATTTGGCAATACGCAGGCTATCCACCTTGTCGCTTTTGCCTCTAACTATCCCTTGGCTTTTGAGGATTTGAGAGCCCGATTCCAGCCAGATATGCGCCTCTAGACTTGTTAGCCACTTAACCAACGGAAGGTTGTAAATTCCTGTGTATTCTAAACAAAACAGGCAATCTTCCATCAGAATTTGATGGCGCTTTAAAACTCCTAAAAAGCATTTTTTGATGCTTTTTAGGTCGTTGGCAAGATGCTCATAGGCAATCTGATTGCCTTGAATATCCAGCACAGTGAGATCCAAGGTGTTTTTGGATACATCAATTCCGAAAAAATGTTTAAATTGCATACGTTTAATTTAAATGAAGTAATCAACGCGTTTTGAATGTCCATCAACTCCTTGATAATAGGTCTTTCCTAAATTTCTATTTGATACGTATTCAAAACAATCAGTAGTGGTCTGAATCGAAGGATAGGCCTAAAAACCTAGACAAGCTCTTAGTTCACCACTACTGATGTTGATTTATTCATTGGTTTACTCCGAAAAATTACCGAATTAATTCGGTAATTTTTAAAAGAAGAGATCACCA
>RDYC01000055.1 GCA_004293295.1 Bacteroidota bacterium | reverse complement strand
AAACCTGTTGGTGGTGTAATTACAATATTAGCAGTTAGGTTAGAGCCACTTACCGTAAAACTTTGTTGTGCTGATGCGGTACCCGCACAAGCGGTAAATGCCGATAAAGTGCCGGAAGTTGTTATGGTAGATGTTGTTGAAACCGCTGTTCCTGATACATTGATATTATAAGGATTTTCATTGGGGTCATTGTTTGTAATTACAATTTCACCTGTTTTCGAACCTGCTGGAGAAGACGCGGTAAACCGCATAGTGAATGTTGTTGTTCCACCATTGGAGCCTACACTGGCTGCAGGTTGTGTAGTGCAAGAAAAGTTACTTCCTGTAACAGTAATGGGCGTTGTTATTGATAAAGCGGCTGTTGAACCTGCGGCATTGGTAATTGTAAATACGTGATCAGTAAAACTACCAATATTAACGCTACCAAAGTCGTAGGAGCCGCCATCAGCAACAGGTGAGCCAACACTTACATCCATTTCCTGTGCCCTGGATGCAAAACTAATGAATAAAAGTGCTAAGATAATGTATAGGTATTTCATAAAAATTAATTTGAACGATTATTGGCGAAGTGTTTATTCTTGCGAAGTGTTTAATGAATTGGTATAAATAAAAATATTTTAATAGTAATATT
Organism: Bacteroidota bacterium; assembly: GCA_004293295.1. GTDB lineage: Bacteria > Bacteroidota > Bacteroidia > UKL13-3 > UKL13-3 > UBA6183. The sequence goes on along the minus strand of RDYC01000055.1, from coordinate 876 downwards.
CTTGGAAGCGAAAATAGCTATAACTACTCAAAAAAAAATAAAAAATATATGCATAACATAACCTTAACCCATTTAACTGTTCAGTGCTATGTACCGAACTACTCACACCCAAAATTGTAATCAAACATTCACCTGCGTCAACACAACTGGAACTGAAGTATAATGATTGAATTCACCTAGTTTACAGAATATTAATTTACTGATTATGAATCATAAATACATAAATTAGGGAGTTGCTTAACAAGATTGATGTTTATTGTTCATAGCGTTTCTTAGAGTACTTAACTTTTATTTTAATTACCGGCTAAAAACTCAGGTCGTTTATTTACCCCGATTCTTTGCAATAATCGGGGTACATTTTTATGCACCTTAAATTAAAATAGGTATGATCGAATTTTTCTTACCGTTTCCATAAACTAAATCTTGTTAGTTTAACTAGGTTCACATCAGTGAAGTTCATAAAAGCACTGATTATTAGAAATACCATTTACTTCCCGTTAGTTTAACAACTCACTTTATTTGATTACTTTAGGTTGATTATAGATTATCCTCATTCTCCATAAAAAAGGCCACCACTATGGGTAGCCTTTTTTGTTAAAATATTTTAGCGTTAATCTTTACTACAACGTCTCCACCAAAAACTCTACCCTTCTGTTGTTGGCTTTACCTTTGCTGGTGTTGCGTTTGTCAACCAAGTTGGCTTTGCCCATGGCACGTAATTCCAATTGGTTCTTTGGTACGCCTATTTTGGCCAGGTAGTTCACCACAGCCGAGGCGCGTTGTTTGGATAGTTTCGTATTCATCGCATCGCTACCTTCTGCATCGGTGTAACCCAAAGCTATCAACTTAAAGTTGGGGTTGTTTTGCATGATTACG
>RDYC01000239.1 GCA_004293295.1 Bacteroidota bacterium | reverse complement strand
TCTTCAATTGATAGACAGGCGTGGAGAGAACATTAACGTTAGGCATATTCTGATTAAACCCCAAATTTTTAAAATCGATATTGCGCTTACCAAAAGTTTGCTGGACAGTGTGCTTTGGCTTATAAAAATTGATACGTTAACATTTGAAAAGGCTGCACAAAAGTACAGCGATGATGAAAATACCAAGGCAAATGGAGGCTTTATAACTGATGGCAATGTGGGAAGCACCAAAATTGCCATAGACGAATTACCTAAAGATATTTTTTACAGCATTGATAAGCTGGAGCCGGGCGAAATTTCGGAGCCTGAATTGATTACACTGCCCACTCCTGATAAACAACAGGCCTGGCGTGTGTTTTATGTAAAAAGTTTATCTGCCCCGCACCGGGCAAACTTGCGCGATGATTACCAGAAAATGCAAGCATTGGCCTTACAACGCAAGCAGAATCAAGCCATGCAAAGCTGGATTGACAAGCATAAAGGAAATTATTATATTCAAGTAAGCGACACGTATAAAAATTGTCCGGCCATTTCAGCGTTTATTAAAAGTAATAATTAAACCATGGGTATAACATTTAATAGTGATGTAGAAGCAGCGGATGCGTTGCATCAAAAATACAAGGAGCTTAAGCAAGAAATTGGGAAGGTAATTATTGGCCAGCAGGATGTGGTTGATGCCGTGCTGATGTCAATATTTGCAAATGGCCACACCTTATTGGTGGGAGTTCCCGGATTGGCAAAAACCTTATTGGTAAGAACCATAGCCGAGGTGCTTGACTTGAACTTTAGCCGCATACAGTTTACTCCCGATTTAATGCCGGGCGATATTACCGGAAGCGAAATTTTAAATGATAAAAGGGAGTTTAGTTTTGTGCGTGGGCCATTGTTTGCAAACATTGTTTTGGCCGATGAGATTAACCGTACACCACCCAAAACACAGGCGGCATTATTGGAGGCCATGCAAGAACGTAATGTTACCGTTAACGGAAAACTACACGCACTTGATCAGCCCTTTTTTGTATTGGCTACACAAAACCCTATTGAGCAAGAAGGAACTTATCCATTGCCTGAGGCACAGCTTGACCGTTTTATGTTTAATGTGGTACTGGGTTATCCAACCTTAGCCGAAGAATTGCAGGTGATAAAAAATACCACCGGAAACTACCAATCAACACTTCGCAAAGTATTGCATGGTAATGATATTTTGGCATTTCAACAGCTCATTCGCAAAGTACCGATTGCAGATAACGTGTTGGAGTATGCGGTTAAACTGGTGGTAAAAACCAGGCCGGGAACTGCAGCAGCAGGTGCAGGTGTTAATGATTATGTAAGCTTTGGTGCAGGCCCTCGTGCCGGACAGTTTTTGGTATTGGGTGCCAAATGCCATGCACGTGTAATTAAAAACTACAAGGCAGAGGCTGAAGGACTAACCATCGAAAAAATTATTGAAGGATTAATGTAATCCGTTACATGTCATGAAGCAGGAGGGTCGCATAACATCACTAAAGGAGTTTTACCCTTATTACCTGTCGGAGCACAAGGATGTAACTTGTCGTGTATTGCATTTTATTGGCACCCTGTTATTTTTTAGTTGTTTAGCAACATCTTTAATTCTTAAACAGTATCAACTCCTTTGGTTGTGTCCTTTGTTGGGTTATGGTTTTGCTTGGGTTGGCCATTTTTTCTTCGAAAAAAATAAACCGGCCACCTTTAAATACCCCTTGTATAGCTTAACCAGCGATTTTATGTTGTTTTTTGAGTTGCTGCTAGGTAAACAAAAGTTTAATCCAAATGCATAAAAGTGTTGCATTTTTTCTGTCAGTTATTTTTCATCCGGTTTTCACCAACTTGTTGTCATTTACACTGCTGTTAAAATGGGATGCCTATTTAAGTGCCCGTTTAAGCGGAACGGCTTGGTGGTTTTATGTGCTTTATGTATTTATTACCACGGCTATTATTCCTTTGGTTATTGTGGTACTTAGAAAATGGATGGGTTTTACCAACAGCATCATGTTAACCGAATCGGAGGATAGGCACGTGCCGTACATTACCACGGCCACCTGTTATTTATTTGGGTATTATTTTTTTAGAGAGATGCATGTGCCCGAAGTGATGCAAGCTTATATGTTGGCCAGTGCCACCATTATGGTAGCAGTATTGGCAACCAATTTTTTTGTAAAAATAAGCGCACATGCTACGGCTTTAGGTGCTTTATTTGGTTTGTTGTTGGTATTATCGCGCACTACAGGTATGGATATGCGCTTGGTATTATGTGGAGTAGCGGGCATTGCAGGACTGGTTCTAACAGCTCGTTTGGCCTTAAATGCGCATACCCACGCGCAACTTTACGGAGGGTTTATGGTTGGCGCATTATTGATGGTGCTGATTATGGGTGCTTAAAATAAAAATCACCACTTTCATAAACCAAAGCCTCTTTGGCGGTTAACGGAGCCAATTCATTATTTTTAAGTGCAAATATGTTATAACCCAAAGGAGCAAGCAGGTTAAAAATAATATTGCGATTGCTTTCGCTGCTTATTTCCATTTGAATAATGGGTTTAAAACGACTAAGCGTTTTAACAAAGTGTGGCATAATAAATACCTCGTAACCTTCCACATCACACTTTAAAAAATCAAAGCGCGATAAGCCGGCAAACAACTCATCAGGTATTTGCATGGGTACTTCATAAGTGTGGAGGTTGCCTTGCTCTTGTTCATCAACAATTTTGGTGAGCCCATGCCTGAAAACACCTTCAATTACCGGTGTTCCCATGGTAATGGTTCGTTTTTCGCCTCCTAACGCAGTTTGGTATAAAGTAATATTATTCAAGGCAAAATTGGCGGTATTTTTTTTAAATACTCCTGCAAACAAATCAACCGGTTCCACCGCATACACGTGTCCGTTTGTTCCGGTAAAGGTTGATAAAAATGTAGAGTAGTAACCCACATTGGCTCCTATGTCAACACATACAAAGCCTGGTTTAATAAGTTGCTTCAAGTAAAACAACTCCGGATAACGTTGTTTAAGCATGCCGGCTTTAATCAAACGGATGTAAATACCACTTACTAGCAATAAATAGTTTTTATGGCCGATAAGTTTGAGCAGCAACGCACGAAATGCTTTTTCCATGGGTTTTATTTTATCTCTTCATAATCAACATACTCACCCAAGTTATTATCGTTAGGCTTTTTGGGTGTTGCAGCCTTTGGGTTGATGGTGATATTTCCTTCTTGTTGTGGTGTTGTGCTAGATTCGCGGTTGTTGTGGTGGTGATGTGTTTCAAACCGAAACACCTTAGTTTTAATGGTATTCCCCATTAGGCGGCCAAACAGCAACCTAAAAACGAAGTAAAAAAACAGCAGGTATAATAAAAACTTAATCATGATGGGTGGTAATGTGCATTAAGAAAGGTTAAAAGCCTCGTCAATAATTTGCAATTGCTCTTTGGCGTGTACTTTACTAAATCCGGTGGCAGTAGAGGCACTGGCTTTTCTTGAAATTAAGCGCAGTTTAAAGTTTTCTTCCCTACGCAGTAAAAAGGTCCAGTACCCCATGTTTTTAGGCTCTTCTTGTACCCAACAAAACTCTGCCTTTTTGTACTTGGCAAACACCTCATCCATTTCTGTTTCAGGCAATGGATAAATCTGTTCCAAGCGAACAATGGCCACATCTTTCCTGTTTTCTTTTTGTTGGCGTTCCAACAAATCGTAATAAATTTTTCCGGTGCAAAACAACACACGTTTTACGTCTTTGGCTTTTGCCTGTTCATCATCAATAAGCTGTTGAAATTTACCGGTAGTAAAATCAGCCAGTTTGCTTACACATGCCGGATGGCGCAATAAGCTTTTTGGTGTCATTAATACAAGCGGTAAACGTGTTTTGCGGTGAATTTGCCTGCGCAATACATGGAAGTAGTTGGCCGGTGTGGTAATGTTACAAACTTGAATATTCCAGTTGGCGCACAGTTGTAAAAATCGTTCAGGCCTTGCTGATGAGTGTTCAGGTCCTTGTCCTTCATAACCATGTGGCAACATCATTACCAAGCCACTGTAGGTTTTCCATTTGGTTTCGGCACTGGTTATGTATTGGTCAATAATAATTTGTGCACCATTGGCAAAATCACCAAATTGAGCTTCCCAAATGGTTAAATCATTGGGAGTAATCATGCTAAAGCCATACTCAAAGCCCAGCACGGCATACTCTGAAAGTAAGGAGTTGTAAAACTCTACCGTGGCTTTTTTATCATCTCCTAAGCTGTCAAAAATGTTGTGAGAAAGTTCGCTGTCTTCTTGTTTAATAATGGCATGGCGGTGCGAGAAAGTGCCCCTTTCCACATCCTGGCCTGTCATGCGCACGGCATGTCCTTCGTTTGATAAGGTGGCGTAAGCCATTAACTCTCCCAAAGCCCAATCCAAGGCATTGTTTTTTATCATGGTTTTGCGGTCTTTAAAAAGTTTTTCTACTTTACTAAAGGCTTTAAAACCATCCGGTATTGAGGTGATTTTGTCTGCTAATGAAAGAAACAATGCATCATTTACCGAGGTCTCAGGTTGTTTGTCAAAATCTTTTGCCGATGCAGTATGGAATCCATCCCAAGTATCTTGTATAAAAGAGTGAACCGGAGAAGCGTCAGCCGATTTGGCTGCTTCAAGTTTTTCTTGCAACAGTCCCCTGAACTCTTTCTCCATTTCACGGGCCAGGTCTGCTTCAACACTGCCTGCGCTCAATAACTTTTGGTTGTATATTTCGCGTGGATTGGGATGGCTTGCTATGGCTTTGTATAATAAGGGTTGGGTAAAGCGAGGCTCATCCCCTTCGTTATGGCCGTATTTACGGTATCCCAATAAATCAATAAATACATCCGCATTAAACTCCTGCCTGTATTCCATAGCCAGTTTAATGGTATAAACTACGGCTTCCACATCATCGCCATTCACATGAAAAACAGGGCTTAAAGTTGTTTTTGCCACATCTGTGCAATAGGTACTGGTTCGTGCATCCTGATAGTTGGTGGTAAAGCCAATCTGGTTGTTGGTTACAATGTGCATGCATCCACCTACATTGTATGCCTTTAAACCTGCCATCTGAATCATTTCATACACCACACCTTGTCCGGCAACAGAAGCATCACCATGAATTAAAATTGGTGCAATTTTATCAATGTCACCACCATGGTTTTTATCCAGTTTGGCACGTGCAATTCCTTTTACAACCGGACCAACGGTTTCTAAATGTGATGGGTTAGGAGATAAGCTTAGTTTCACCTGCTTTCCTCCTTTGGTGGTAATATCGGTTGAATAACCCAAATGATATTTTACGTCTCCCTCAAACAAGGCCTCTTCAAATGCTTTCCCTTCAAACTCTTTAAAAATTTGCTCGTAGGTTTTATTTAAAATATTGGCCAACACGTTTAGCCTGCCACGATGTGCCATGCCCAATACAAACTCCTCAATACCCAATTCTCCTCCATATTGTATAACCGCATCTAGGGCCGGAATAAGCGTTTCCAATCCTTCAAGCGAAAAACGTTTTTGTCCAACAAACTTGGTATGAATAAAATTCTCAAACACCGTAGCTTTATTCAGGTTGTTTAAAATGGTTCTTTTTTCATCAAGCGACAAATTGGGTTGGTTGCGCGACCCTTCCATTTTCTTTTTAAGCCACTCTATTTTTTTAGGCTCTCGCACGTACACAAACTCTGCACCTATACTTTGGCAGTAAGTTTGTTCAAGCAAGGCAATAATATCTTTTAGTTTAGCCGGGCCTAATCCTACATCCACCCCGGCATTAAAAACAGTATCTAAATCAGCAGGTGTTAACCCAAAGTTTTGAATATTTAAGGTAGGCTCATACTTTCTGCGCTCGCGCACCGGGTTGGTTTTGGTAAACAAATGCCCCCGCATGCGGTAACCATGTATCAGGTTTAATACATTAATTTCTTTAAGTGCATCACCACTTAATGCAGTTGTTTTGCTGTTGCCGTTAAATTTTTGTTGGCCCAGTTCAAAACCTTCGAAGAATTTTTTCCAACCAAAATCAACCGCATCTTGGTCAGTTAAATATTGTTGGTATAAATCGTCAATCACATTCACATCTGCGTTAGAGATATAAGAGAATTTGTCCATGCTGATTTAATTGGAATTTGGTGCGAAGATAGCTTTTAATCCTACAAGCCGCAAATAAACAATCATGAAGCAATGCGGCCTGTAAATGAGCGGTTTAAAATTGTTGATTTGCGTAAGCGAAATACCTAACCAATGTTAAAGCCGGATTGAATCACAGCAATAAACTCAGGATAGATGGCTGTGGAGGCTGCAACAACCTCTTTCCCAAATATGGCATCGTTATCACCGATAAATGTGCTTGTTTTACCTCCGGCTTCTTGCACCAAAACAATACCCCCCGCTACATCCCAAGGGCTTAGCCCATACTCAAAAAAGCCGTCAAACCTACCACAGGCTACATAAGCTAAATCAACTGCTGCACTGCCCATTCTGCGCATACCCTGGCTAATTTTTAAAAAATGTTGCAAGGTGTTTAGGTATTTTGGCATCAAATCAAAATCATAATAAGGAAAACCGGTTGCCAACAGGGCTTTGCTGAGCTCGTTGTTTTGTTTAACCTGTATTTTTTTGCCATTTAAAAAAGCACCTCCACCTTGCCAGGCATAAAACAATTCATCACGATTAGGTTCATACACTACACCAATAATTGGCACATTGTTTTTTAGTAACCCAATACTTACGCTATAAATGGGCAATTGGTGAATAAAGTTGGTGGTGCCATCTAAAGGGTCAATTACCCACATGTATTCTTTTTGGGCGGTGGTAATGGTTTGTTCTTCGGTAATAAATCCGGCATCGGGTAATATTAATTGCAAGCCTTTTACCAACTGTTCTTCAGCCGATTTATCTACATATGAAACCAGTTGATTAAAACTTTTTACTTCTACGGTGTTTTGGTCAAAGTGTTGGGCCTCTTGTTGTATAAAGGCACCTACTTGTTTAGCCAATATGCCTGTCTGTTGGGTGATTTGTTCTAAATTCATGCTGCAATATAACCATCCAAAGTTACGGAAATAAAAAAGCAGCTTGCAAAAACATGCAAACTGCTTTTTATAAAAAACAAGTATGAATTACTTCACCATAATGCGTTTAGTAATCACTTGTTTGTTGGCCGACAAATGCAACAGGTAAATGCCTTTGGTTAAATCCATTCCAAACGATAGGTTTTGTTTGCCGGCATCCATCTCTTCTTCGGTTAATGCTTTCACCAATTTACCATCTAAGCTAAGTATAGAAAGTTTAACGGAACTTTTTTCTTTTAAATCAAACGAAAGGTTAAGGTTATCACCCACAGGATTGGGATAAACGCTTAAAGATTTTACTGAAGAGGTTTCACTTAAACCAGTTGGAGCAGGGTTTAAGCTAGCGGTTTTTTGGTAAATAATATCTCCGGTTCTACTGTTGTTGTTATTGCTCACGTTAAGGTAAGCGGTAAAATTAATTGTTCCGCTTGTAGGAGCAACCCATTCAATTATCCAAGATTTTTCAGTACCATTTGCTGCCGCACCGCTTAATGTGTGCGTTGCGTATCCATTTACAATTTTATAACTGTTATCAGCCGGATCGGCTAATAACGTGCCTCCGTTAGCTGATAATGCAAAACCAATTTTCTCTGCTTGGTTATTATTCCAAGTTATGCCAATAAAATAAGTTGCTCCGGCAACATAACTAGTAACCAGTTCGCCATCTTCATTAAGCACGTCTATTTCAAAATTGTCAGAAGTTTGCAGCGTTCCACTATGGCAACTGGAAGTGGCGCAACTGCCAGAGCCCGGGGCACCACCGCTGCTGGAGTAAGCGGTACCATCATTGGTAAATAATGAATAAACAATGCCTAGGATTGAAATGGTAAAAAAGGAAAGAAAGTATTTTTTCATATGTTAATTTTGGATGTTAGACGCAATATGATAAAAATTAGTTGCGTTTACAAATAGGATACAGGCAAGCAAGTCATCAATTAGTCATCTTGTTTGCTCAAAACGTGTTTGTTATAATTTCTCCATTTATCGAGCACGGTCGCAAAATCTTCCGGTAAATCCGCTTCAAAATACATTTCTTTTCCTGTTTTGGGGTGCACAAAACCTAAAGAGCGGGCATGGAGACCCTGCCTGGGCATAAGTTGAAAACAATTCTCAACAAATTGTTTGTACTTGGTAAACGAAGGGCCCTTTAAAATGCGGTCACCTCCGTAAGTATCGTCACTAAACAAGTTATGCCCAATGTGTTTCATGTGCACGCGTATTTGGTGTGTTCTTCCTGTTTCCAAACGGCACTCAATTAGGGTAACAAATTGTAACCGTTCCAATACCTTATAATGTGTTACACTCCATCGTCCTTTTTCTTCGTCATCATACATCATAAAAACACGCCTGTCCTTGGCACTTCGGCCAATGTAACCAGTAACGGTACCTTCGTCTTCTTCAAAATTATTCCAAGCCAATGCCACATACCTGCGTTGAATGGTGTGGTGAAAAAACTGCTTTGCCAAATGTGTCATGGCCATATCGTTTTTGGCTACAACCAACAAACCGCTCGTGTTTTTATCAATGCGGTGAACCAGCCCCGGGCGCACATTGTTTTCTTTAGAAAAGTCATTGTCTTTTAAGTGGAATGCTAAAGCATTTACCAGTGTTCCACTTACATTATTATGGCCGGGGTGAACCACCATGCCTGCCGGTTTATTCACAATCATCACATCATCATCTTCGTAAATAATGTTTAACGGAATATCTTCAGGAACAATCTCAGTATCTTTTGGGGGTTGAGGCAACACAATGCTAATCACATCCAGCGGCTTAATTTTATAGCTGCTTTTTATGGGTTTTTCATTTACCAAAATGCTACCGGCCTCTGCAGCGGCTTGCAGTTTGGTACGGCTGGCGTTTTGCAGGCGTATCATCAAAAACTTGTCAATACGCATCATCGTTTGCCCCTTATCAACCACTATGCGGTGGTGCTCCCAAAGCTCTTGTTCTTCGCTGGCGTCAGTGTCTTCGGATTCTTCGTAAATTTTGGGCAAATCGGCCTCGTTTTTAAACTTATTATAATACATGGGAAATTTTATACAATATGGGTTTGCTTGGGCTTGCATCTGTTTGTAAAGATGCTATTTGAAGATTTAACAGGTACAAACCATCTAGAATATTATTGGGAATATAGGCCATTTCTGTAATTGTAGCATCAAAACGCGGTGAAGCGGGGTAATTCCAAAAGGCGTGATGGGCCGCTAAAGCTCCTCCATCTTCCTCTCTGTCAACCGAAGGTAAATCTATAATCAGGTGTTTAATACCTTGCGCACTTAAAAATGCACACAACTCCTCTTGTAAGTAAGCCGGGTTTTTTCCGGAGTATGTTTGCGTGAGCTTGGTTGTATCATTCGGTAGTGTTCTAATAATCAAGGCGTCTGTGTTATTGTTTATTACATCCTTAATGCTGCTAAGCAACACTTTGTGATCATCACCAACCTGATTAAGTTCAACAGTAACCAATTGTGCCATAAACATAAATTCCTGAAGTGTTTCATGTATGGTGATGCGCTCTTTGCTGATGTGGCCTACGCATTCGGTGTGTGTGCCGTTTCCATGTGGATTAAACTGGATGTTTTCGCAGTTTACACTGCCACCTAAGGCTACGCTCCCGATAAAACCACCGGCTTTAAATGGCTCAAAAACAGGGGCTGAAATTCCAAATGCATTGGGGTTTTGTAATCCATTCTGCATTGGGATGCTAATATCAATTGGTTGATTCAGGTGAACAGAAAAATATTGCCCTTTGTACTCAATTTTTGCAAGCATAGTACGTTATGGTTTGTGTTTGCGAATATCATTATATATTTGATTTATAACTATGGGTGTATACGAACAAAAAATTAGGTGGAAAAGATTGTTGTTTATTATCGCGTTATTTATAGGGCTGATTAGTTTATGGTATACCAATAAACTGGTAAACAAACTTGCCGTGGAAGAGGAAAAAAAGGTGTTGTTATGGGCCAATGCTACCAAACAACTCATTACCGCTAACGAAAATACGGATATTAATTTTTTACTGGACATTATAAAAGATAACCAAACAATTCCGGTGGTGTTGGTTGATGATGATGGCAATATTATTGCAAACAGAAACCTCGATAGCGCAAAGGCAGAGGATAAAAACTACCTTAAAAAACAACTTGAAGAAATGAAGGCGCAACGTGAGCCGATTAAAATATTGTATGATGAGGCCAATCAAAAACACAATTACCTTTATTATAAAAACTCCCTTATTTTATCTCAATTAAAGCAATATCCATACTACCAATTGAGTGTAATAGCCTTGTTTGTGTTAGTGGCTTATTTGGCGTTTAGTTATTCCCGAAAATCAGAACAGAACCAAGTATGGGTGGGCATGAGTAAGGAAACAGCTCACCAGTTAGGAACACCTATTTCCTCATTAAACGGATGGATAAACTTGTTGAGGGAAACCAATGAAGAAGGTAGGGAAGAAATTCTGCAAGAGTTTGAAAAAGATGTGAGGCGATTGGAATTAATCACAGAACGGTTTAGCAAAATTGGTTCAGCACCGGTGTTGGAAGCGGAAAATATTTATGAGGTGATGAAAAATGCCATTGCCTACCTGCGCACCAGGTCATCGAGCAAGGTTAATTTTTCAGTAAGTTCTGTTGATGAGGACGCATTAGCATTGGTAAATATCCCATTGTTTGATTGGGTGATAGAGAACATTTGCAAAAATGCGATTGATGCCATGAGCGGAGATGGAAGCATTAACGTATTGATTAGTACCGAAGCCGATAAGGTGTTTATTGATATACAAGATACCGGAAAAGGCATACCGGCATCAAAACACAAAACAGTTTTTAAGCCAGGTTACACCACCAAAAAAAGGGGTTGGGGTCTTGGGCTATCGCTTACCAAAAGAATAGTGGAAGATTACCACAATGGAAAAGTTTTTGTAAAAGAATCAGGGCCGGAAAAGGGCACTACGTTTAGGATTGTGTTGCGTGGTGGTGGCGAGGTAATTAGTTAACCAAAGCATCAAGTTCTTTTTGGTAATCATATTGTATATCCTCGTGTAACTTACTCAACTCCTTGTTTATTTTTTTGAGTTGTGCTTCATAAAGATTCATTAACTGGGTGCTGTGATAGAGGGCTTTGTCTAACTCACGAAGTTTTTGCAAGAAGTAAATCAACAATTCCACCGCAGTTTGCGCTTGTCCGCTGTATTTAATGTGTTTGGTTACACCACGCAACACCTTACGAATCATTTTTTTGGCGTAATAAAGATGTGATGTGTTTATTTCCGCAAATTGTTCATCCATGGTTAACTTTACCTGCGCAATAAATTGCTGCTCGTCCTGTGCTTCAAAAAGTAAATAATGCAGCAGTTCCTTGTTATCTTTTTTATACTTGGCCAAACGCAAACAAAGTTCAACCACTTGCGGATACGGCAAGTTTTGAACTTCCTTTTTTAATTGTGCAAGGGTAGCTGTTTGCATGTAGATGAGGTATTAAAAAGCCTTCTGTTTTGGCAGAAGGCTTTAACAAGTGAATATTTAAACAAATGCCGGGTATGAGTTTGGATCATACTCATGCATCATGTTCATGATGGTTTCAAAAATATTTTCTGCACTGGGCTTGCTAAAGTAATCACCATCACTTCCATAAGAAGGCCGGTGAGCTTTACCGGTGATGGTGCGTGGAGCAACATCTAAATATTTAT